>JAISAA010000185.1 GCA_031266955.1 Oscillospiraceae bacterium
AGTCCGCGAGTCGGGTATCGTCCGAAAGCTCTCTGACGGCGGCTACGAGCTGCTCTGCGGAAACCGGCGCAAACGCGCCTGCGAGCTCGCGGGTATCGCGACAATGCCCGTCATAGTCCGTGAGCTCACCGACGATGAAGCCGCCGTCGTAATGGTCGATTCAAACCGCCTGCACCGTGAGCGCATACTGCCGAGCGAGAAAGCGTGGGCGTACCGCATAAAAATGGAGGCGCTGAATCACAGCGGAATCAAAGGTGAGGCGCACTCGTATGAGGTCATGGTCGCGCAGACGGGCGAGAGCAAAAACCAAATCTACCGGCTCATCCGTCTGACCGAGCTTGTGGACGCTCTGCTGAATAAGGTCGACGCCCGTCAGCTCGCGTTCAATCCCGCCGTAGAGCTGTCGTATCTCTCATACGACGAACAGCACGTCGTCGCAAAAGCGATGGAAAAGCACGAGGTCAAGCCGTCTCTTTCGCAAGCCGTCCGTATGAAAAAGCTGAAGCAGGATGGAACACTGACCGCCGAGGCTGTTGATTCGGTGCTTTCGGAGGAAAAGACGCCGCCGAAAAGCGAGCTGGACGGAGCGCTCCGTTTTCGCAAATTCTTTCCGCAGAACTATTCGGCAAAGCAAATCGAAACCGTAATTATTGGGCTCCTGCAAGATTGGCGGACGGCTCAAAGTGAAAAAGAGGTGCAAGTATGAAGAAATCTGTAAAAAAGCTGCTCACGGAGGAGTGTTTTTGGGAGCTCATCGAAAACTCCTGCTGCGGAGAGCGTTTGAGAGCGGAGCTTGAAGACCTGACTGAGGGGGAAATCCTCGGCTTCATCTATTGGTGGAATTACTACATCGAAGAAACGTACCGTCAGGAGCTGTGGGCGGTGGCGAGCGTCGTTTTGCAAGGCTGCTCCGACGACGGTTTTGAGTATTTCCGGCGCTGGCTGCTGACGCGCGGGAAATCAGCAGTCCTCTCGGCGCTCGCCGATCCCGATTCTCTGTGCGACGAGTTCGACAAGCTCCCGGATAAGGTTTTGCCCGAATGGGAAAAGGTCGGATACATCGCCTATGACGTTTACGGGGAAAAGTCAGGCAAGGATGTTTTTACCGAGATGAAAAAGTACGATTTTGACGAGGGCGTGAGCTATCGTGAAATTGAGTTGGAATGGAGCTGGAAAGACCCTGACACTATTCGCCGGATATGTCCTCGCACCTTTAAAAAGTGGCGGGACAGCGATAAATTCGATATTTGGGGCGTGTGCTGGCTGAGCGCTGACCCGGACTATTTTACCGGCAGAGAGCCCGTCGCCGTATTGTTCGACAGAGAACGTGTTGAAGCGAGCACTTGGAAAAAAGTGTTCGCGGAGGTGCTCCGGAGATGCAGCCTGACGCACCGCGACGCGTTGTTGAGTCTGCGAGGCCGAATAAAGGACGAAGCCGGAAAGTTACTTTCCGACAGCCCTGGCGGTATGAAGCGCCCCGTCAGGATAGACGATGCTTTGTACGCCGAGAGCGGCAATTACGGCGCGGCTGATTTGATACGCGTCCTGTGTGAGCGTATCCTCGACCGCACGGAGTTTTTCTATCAAGATATCAAGGTCGTTCTGAAAACAAAATAACGGTGTGCTTAGCGCCCTCTTGCCACTGAGCAAGAGGGCGCTTGAACCGGCAGGCGTCTCCTTGTGTGAAAAAGCATAGTATGAGAGCAAGGTGATTACAACTAAAACAATTCCCATTCCGTGATATTTATGCTAAAATGGGGTGTCGGAGGTGTCGCAGATGAACGAAAAGGAGTTTCGCGGCAAGGTCCATTCGGCTATGTGCGCGCTTATCGGGGAGAAAGGCTATGCCGCTCCCGCGGACGTGCTCATAGCTATAGGCGCACCGTCGAAGGGTGATTACGAGAATTGGCGGTTCGGGCGCGTTGATTACCTTGAGCGCGTCTGTAAGGTCGATCTGAAAAAGCTGTCGAGCATCAACCGCGAAATCCGCGCTTACGCCCAAAAGCACGGGCTGAAACCGTCTTGGACGGACTATCGCAAATGGGGCAAAGGCGAGAACAGGCGCTTGCGTTTTTCCAAGAGCGGCGATGAGCAGATAGAGCGGTTGTATGCCACGCACTACGTCGGACAGACAAAAATCGGCGAAGCCGCAGAGCGCAAGGTGAAAAAACTGACTGAAAAAACGGAGGTAACGTAATGAACACAAAAATCTGGCTGACAGCCGATACGCATTTCGGACACGCGAACATCATCAAATACGAAAACCGCCCGTTCCAAAATCCCGATTATTTGGATCACGGCTCGACGGAGCTCATGGACGAAGAAATCGTCAAACGGTGGAACAGCGTCGTCGCAAAGGATGACCGAGTGTTCCACTTGGGCGACGTCGGCTTCCACGGCAAGGAGAAAATGGCGGAGATACTCACCCGCCTCAACGGACGCAAGACGCTCATTATGGGCAACCACGACAAGGGCAGAAATCCTCAGTGGTGGCGCGATGCCGGATTCGACGAAGTGAGCAAGTTCCCGATCATCATTGAAGATTACGTCGTCTTGCAGCACGAGCCTCCGACCTACTTCAACGACGCCACGCTGTTCTACTTCGTCTACGGGCACGTACACGGCACGAAGCTGTACAGGACGGTGACGAGCTCCGCCGCCTGCGTCTGTGTTGAGCGGTGGGATTACACGCCCGTCGAGCTGGCGAAGCTTCGGGATTTGGCGGCGCTGGCGGAATAACGGGACAATAGAATAAAGGCAGGCTATATACGCCGCCTCGCGTTTCTACAGGAACGCGAGGCGGCGTTTTTTGACGCCCAAAAACGCAAAGGAGAACGCAAAATGACCCAACAAACAAGAATTTTCGACCGCTTCGAGTATCACCTTGAAGATGTAGGGTGCCGCGACTGCTTGCATTACAGTCCGAAAAGCAGACACCGCAAAAACGGCTGCGGGCGCACGGTCTGCGCTTATGAAGATATCCGTAAAGCTTGTATCGCCAATGGGCGCGTTAAACGGAAACGGGGGTTTTTCAAATGCCCGGAGTGACGCGTGAACAAATAGAGCGGGCAAAAGCCGTCGGTATCGAGGAGTACATCCTCACGCGCGAGCCGAACAACGTCAGGCGCGTCGGGAGCGCCTGCTATCTCAAGGACCACAGCTCGCTCGAAATATCCAACGGGCTTTGGAACTGGCACTCTCGCGGCATTGGGGGCCGGAACGTCATCGACTACCTGATGAAAGTGCGCGGATACGGATTCATTGAAGCAGTGCGCCTTCTCGCGGGTGATGGCGGCGCACCGCCCGTCGTTCCGAGGGCAAGAGCGCCTGATCCCAAAAAGTCTAAAGCGCGCAGGCCGTTCACTCTCCCGCCGCGTAACGGTGATAATGAGCGCGTTATCAGCTATCTGCAAAAACGCGGTATCGACGAGGATTTGATTCTGAACTGCATTGAATGCGGCTCGCTGTACGAATCCGCCCGCCGGCACAACTGTATTTTTATCGGGCGTGACGACGACGGCAGAGCGCGCTTTGCGGCTTTGCGCGGTATACACGGCGATTTCAAGCGCGACGCGGACGGCTCGGATAAGCGGTTTGGGTTCACATTGCCGCCTGTAGCTCCCGGCGCGAACATGACCGCCGTCTTTGAATCCCCCATCGACGCGCTCTCGTTCCGG
>JAISAA010000209.1 GCA_031266955.1 Oscillospiraceae bacterium
ATCAAATTCAGCGGCAGCGTCCAAAACAGCCCCGTGCGTGAATTGTTCAGTCTTTTGAGCACGTTCCTGACCTTGTAAAATTCTCGGTTTACATAGTTGAATCCGTCCAACAGCTCCTCGGGCGTCATATTTGCGGGGCGGAACACAACGTCGGTCCGGCTGTTGTATTTTGACCAGTCCTCCGTGAGAATGCGCCCCTCCGCTTTGAGGCGATTAAAAAGCGGGGTGTTGGGATATGGCGTCAGGATATTGAACGTCGCGTTTTGTATGCCGTTTTTTATGAGGAAATCAAGCGTTTTATCAAATACATCAGTTTTGTCACAGTCGAACCCAAAGACTATGCCGGCCTGTATTGAGATGCCGTGCGAGTGGATGCGCTTTATGATTTCCTCATAGCGCGCGACCTTGTTGAACGATTTGTTTGAACTGTCAAGCGACATCTGCGTTATGCTCTCAAACCCTATAAACAGGTGCCGGCAGCCGCTTTTATACGCGAGCTCCAAAAACTCGCCGTCCTCTCCGGCCCTTATGCTCGCTTGGCTTGTCCACCATTTTTTGTACGGGCTTATCGCCCGGAATATCTCTTTCGCGTACTCCAGATCCGCGCAAATGTTATCGTCCCAAAAGACGATCACTTTGCCCTTGAACGTCGAAAAATCCTTGACGATCTCCTCGACGGGGCGCTTGTTGAATTTGTGCTTATACATACAGGCGATAGCGCAAAACTCGCAGGAATTGGGGCAGCCGCGCGTGGCGAACATAGTCCCCGCCGTATGGTCCTTCCGGTGAAAGTGTTCTTTTTTGAGCAGCGGCGCGGCTGACAGGTCCACAGGGCTGTCGTCCTCATAACGCCGTTTAACGGCGCCGTTCCCGAAATCCTCGAAAAACCTCGGCAGCGTATTTTCGGCCTCGCCCACAAAAATGCTGTCGGCGTACAACTGCGCCTCGCCGGGCGCCAGCGTGACGTGCGGGCCGCCCATTATAACGAGCGCGCCTTTATCCCTGAACCTTCGGGCAATATCGTAAGCGTGATAACAGCAGGGCGTATGAAACGTGAGCCCGACGAGGTCATAGCGTTTGTCATAATCTATCGTCTGGACTTCCTCGTCTATATGCTCAACTTCCCAATCCTCAGGGAAAAATGCCGCTAAATACGGCATCGTGCACTGCTGGAATTTGATGTACCTCGCGCCGCGGATCGTCTGTATCTCCTCGGACGAAACCGTGATAAGCAGGGCCTTTCTTTTTGTCTCATTCATATTATTTCAGCTCATTTGAGCTCGGCGTGTTGCCGGTCGAACCGGACCTGTACGAATTTATTTTTGCCACGGCTCAGGACGGCGCCGTTCCGCACGGATAAATTCACATCGCCGACAGTTACGCCGTCTATCTTAACACCTCCGCCGTCAATCAATCTTCTTGCGTCGGAATTTGAAGCGGCGAAGCCCGCCTGCTTGAGCAATTCTATAATAGATATTTCTTCGGAATCAATTGTCAAAGTTCTCATCTCCTCCGGCGCTTTTCCGGACGCTATTGAACGGTATCTTTTTTCGGCCTGCTCTACGGCTTCTTCGCCGTGATAGAGCCTGACGATCTCCCGCGCGTAAACGAAATGCGCCTGCCGGATATCGCGCGTCAAAAGCCGGGTGTATTCTTCCTCGGGAATATCGGTCGTCAAGCGAAAATAATCGGGCATGATATTGTCCGGCACCTTCATACACTTCTCGAATATTATCTCCGCCGGCTCGTCGATCCCGATGTAATTGTCCAGCGACTTGCTCATCTTTTCAACGCCGTCAAGTCCGGGCAGCAGGGGAAATGTGATGACCTCCTGCGGTTCCTGTCCGTAATCCTTTTGCAGCTCGCGCCCGACCAGCAAATTAAAGGTCTGATCCGTTCCTCCGACCTCTATGTCGGCGCCTAACGCTATCGAATCATAGCCCTGCATCAAAGGATATAACAACTCGTGCAGACCTATGGGCTGATTGTTTGAATAACGGTTCGCGAAATCATCCCGTTCAAGGATGCGGGCAAGCGTGTACTTCCCGGCGAGCTTTAGGACGTCGGCAAAATCCAGCTTGCCGAGCCATTCGGAGTTATATGTAATACGCGCTTTTGCCGGGTCAAGGATTTTTGTCACCTGCTCGAAATAGCTTTTTCCGTTCCGGCGGGTATCCTCAAACGAAAGCGGAAGCCGCGCTTTATTGCGCCCCGACGGGTCTCCGATCATTCCGGTAAAGTCGCCTATGACAAAAATAATTTCGTGCCCGGCGTCTTGCAGCTTGCGAAGCATCCGAAGCGTAACGGAGTGCCCCAAGTGCAGATCGGGGCGCGACGGATCGGCGCCGAATTTTATCTTCAAAGACTTTCCGCTCGCGAGACGCTTCTGCAAGCCTTCCTCTGAAAATATATCGACCGCGCCGCGCTTGACGGTCTCGAACAAATCATTGCGTTCCATCATAATCTCCTTAAAAATAAAAGCCGCAGCTATTTTTATCTGAAAACAGTGGACATTCTACCACAGGCGCCGCCTAAATTCAACGCAAAAAAGTTCTATTTCACTAAACATTGAAAATCACCGGCAACTATGATATAATGTGCCATATTTGAGCTGAAAGGGGAATCATTATGTCTGATGTTTACGCGGTCACGCTTAGAATTGAGGTGCTGCGCGAGTTTGCTTCCAGTATCGGAGCGAGTTATTCGCGGTATTTTATCAAACACTCTATTGACTGGAAAGACGAAACGAATCCGCTGGTAGCTAATAGCTGGGAGCTTGCTGCGGCGAAAGATAAAATGCTGCGCTGCGATACGCTTGCGGAATTGCAACCGTTTGAAAACCGGCTCAAGGAATTGCGCGATATAATTAAAGGGTTGGAGGATGTAGATAAATGCGAAGAGAAAAGTTTGCGAGTTACACTGACAGCCAGTTTACAGACGCGCTGAATGAAATTTATGAATACCTAGTGAAAAATAAAAATCCAGCAGCCATACCAAAAGCCATACTTCTCGGTGGGCAACCGGGGGCGGGGAAAACGACGTTGCATAAAATCATCGGGCAGCGCGAGCCGAACACGGTTTTTATTGTGGGTGACGATTTCCGCGAACACCACCCAAATTTCGCGGCGCTGAACGAAAAATACGGCGACAGCGTTCCGTACACCGCGCCGTTCGCCGGAAAGATGACCGAAGCTATCATTGAAAGGCTCTCGGACGAGCGGTATAACCTCATGATCGAGGGTACGTTACGCACAACGGAGGTTCCCGAAAAAACAAACGCGCTGCTAAAAAGCAAAGGATACACAACGGAGTTATACGTTATGGCGGTATCCGCCGAACAATCGTGGCAAGGGACGATCAAACGCTTTGAACAGATGAAAATGCTCGGTATGACAGCGCGCGCCACCGATAAAGTACATCACGACATGGTAGTAGCCGCCCTGCCGGAAAACCTCGGGAAGCTGTATGAGGGCGGATTTTTTGAACGGCTGCGCCTGTACACGCGAGAGAAACTGTGTATATACGACAGCGAAAAAACACCCGGCGTCAATCCCCGGGACTTGATAAAAGCGGTTTTGGAGGAAAAAAGCAAGACCGCCTTGCCGAGGGACGCGAAGCAATAGCTAAAAAACGGATTCTTAACACAGCAGGATATCTGCAAAAAAAACAGCGGCGCAGTCAACCCGCGCCGCTGTTTCTATATCCGATTCTGGGCGGACGCCCTTATTTTTTCTGCTTTGCCACCCACTCGGCGCCGTACTTGTTCATCTCGTCGACGACGATGACTTCGTTCTTCTCGTACAAGCAGTTGATGCTGCCGATGCAGGGCAGGAAATGCCCGCCCGGGCCGTAGGTGTCGATAGCGCGGCGAACCTCGGCGCGTATCTCCTCCTCCGAAGCCTCGGGGTTGTCGATTATTGCGGATTCCAGGCCGCCCATAAGCAGCAGGTTCAGGCCCTTTTCGTCGAGCTGCTTCTGAATGAGCTGAATATCGTTCGTCGGCAGCGCGCCCTGCCACATATCGACGTCCATTTCGGCGAAATCGGCGGCGAACGGCGTGATATAGCAGTCGCAGTGGTGCTGAACGAGCTTGCCGCGGCTGTGTACGTACGAATATAGCTTCTTATAGCGCGGCTTTAGCATTTCGCGGAAGATAGTCGGTGAGAAGAACAGCTTTTCCTTGGCGCCGAGGTCGTCGTGGCTGTGGATCATATCGATGTCAAGGTTGTCGATAAGCTGCTTTAGCACCTCGAGCTTCCAGTCTGTGTACGCGTCGAAGAATTCCTCCACCTCGTCTGCGTTGACGATCAGATCCTCCATCACGAACTCGAACGCGCGCAGGCTGTGCAGACGCTCGAACAGTCCGCGGAACGTCGGTACCATTACGAGCTCGCCGCGCTCGTGCGCCGCCTTGCACTGCGCCTGGGCATACGACCAGTCGAGGTCTTTCGGAATTTCCGGGAATTTTACGTAGTCGCGCCAGTGCTCCATATCCTGTATGACCTGATTGCTCGCGTCGGTGAGCGGGATGATGCCGGGGTCTTCTCCGACGATATACCGGTGAGTGACGCCCCAGAGATCCTGATAGCGCTCGCCGGAGAATTGGAGGATATCCCAGTTTGTGATCGGATCGATAACGGCGTGGAACAGCAGCTCCGGACCGGCGGGACCGAACACGACCTCCTGCGGGAACGGGTCAAACGCGTGCCCCATAAATTTAGGGGGCTGCTCATTTTTGAGCGCGGAGAAGAAAAGTTCTTTCTTTGTCATTGTGAAACCTCCTGCTGATATTTATTTTGGACGCCCTTAGAATATCATTTTTACACAAGGGTTGTCAAGCGTTGATAAAGGATTTCGTAAAATATTAATATTACCCGCCGCGCGCTTCAAAAGGCCCGCTCCGGGGGTTTTGCCGTCGTAAAGGCGTTGCCCAGCATTTCCGCGACGGCGTTACCGAGCTCGTCCGACACGGAAATGCCGAACACTGACATCGTCCTGCCGCCGGACAGACGGCGCGAGCGCGCGAACAGCCGCTTCCCTCGCGGCGTCTTCAGATACGATATTGAGCACGACTGCCCCACCGTCCCGCCGACGTCCTCGCCGCGCAGCAGCGCCTGATTGCAATGCACGGCGAAGCACAGGTCGGCGAGCGTGAATATCGCCCCGCCCTGCACCGCCCCCATCGCGTTGCGGTGCTTGTCCTCAATTTCGAGCGAGCAGACGACCTCATCGTCCGTCACGGACTCTATATACGCGCCGGCGAGCGCCGCGAAGCGGTCAGCCGCGAAAAATTCGCGGACGCGCCCGATATCGTACTCGAAGTTCATATTATTTACTGTAATTCTCCCGCGAGCGGATATACATTTCTTCGCGGAAGGCCGGCGTAAGAAAATGCGCGGCGTAGAAGTTATAGAAGCTCGGCTTGCCTTTGATACAGACGCGGTCGGCGTATTCGCGCGCGATACGGCGCTGCTCGTCCTCCGGGAGCTGCGCGAAGGCGGCGCCGCGGGCGTCCGTCGATGTGAGCGCCATAATGTCGTCCGGGATGTTCTGCGGGAACGTCGCGATAAGCAGCTTGTCGCCGAAATCGTCATAGATTTTGTAGCTGTCGTTCATAAGCTGCGGCGCCCAGGCGTCCCAGCCGGCCTTTATATAATTGGGGATCTGCTTATAGTTGTTGCCGCACGAGTGCAGCTCGCAGAATTTGCCCTTTGAGTGCAGGAAATCAGTCACGCGCTTCATATACGGCACGATCATTTCCTCCGCGACGTCGGGTGAGAAGAACGGCGCCTTCTGGCTGCCCCAGTCGTCGTGGATAAAGAACGCGTGTATCTCCGGGAACGTCGCTATCGCTTTGTCGAATATGCGGATATACAGGTCCGTCAGCTTGTCGAAGAACTTGTGCACGTGCTCCTGCGAGTCCTCGTCAAAAACCGCGAGCACGGCGTTTTCAAAGTCCAGCAGCGAAATCAGCCGCTCGTACCAGCCCGTTTGGAACCACATCTGATTGAACGCCGTCGGGCGCAGGAACGTGCCGTTGTTCATCTTCGCGGAGCCTTCCCAGTCCCACTTGTCAATGTCCGGCCAGACTATTTTGTCGTACCATTCCTCGATGTCCTCGAGATACGGCTTGCCGGGGCGAACCATAGACCCCGAAACCTGCGCGACGTATTCCCATTCCACGCCGAACATATCCGGGTTTATCTCCTTGTCCGCCGTGACGCGCGGGGCGCCGCCCTCGAAGCAAAACGCGCGCGCGACGTTGTCGGGCACGACCGACGGCGAGAATATCTGCGCGTCCGTCGCCTGCATCATCTGCCACCACGGCTCGCGC
>JAISAA010000304.1 GCA_031266955.1 Oscillospiraceae bacterium
TTTATGGCTTCGTTCTTAAACCCCGTAAATTCATTGATAGGCTCGGGACAGAGTTTTCAGGAAATGCGCGCTTCTATGGAAAGAATCAACGACGTCATGAAGTATAAGCCCGACGTGAATGAAGACGAAGATGCCGATTTCAAAGACGCGAAGCTGGAAAAGCTCAAAGGCGCCATAGAATTGAAAAACGTCACCTTCGGCTATTCGCGGCTCGCGGAGCCGGTCATAAAAAATTTCAGTATGACGCTGACGCCGGGCTCAAAGGTCGCGTTCATCGGTTCCTCCGGCTGCGGCAAATCGACACTGGCAAAGCTCATATCGGGACTTTACGAGCCGTGGGAAGGAGAGATACTGTTCGACGGAAAAAGAAAAAAGGACATTCCCCGTTCCGTATTCACGGGTTCCCTCGCCGTCGTCGATCAGGACGTCATTATGTTCGAGGACAGCGTATCGGACAATATAAAAATGTGGGACGGCGCTATCGAAGATTTCGAGGTTATAATGGCGGCGCACGACGCCCAGATACACGGGGACATCATGCTGCGCGAAGGCGGCTATGACTGCCCTGTGGCGGAGGGCGGCAAGAACTTTTCCGGCGGGCAGCGCCAGCGCTTTGAGATAGCGAGGGTATTGGCCCAGGACCCCACCGTTGTCATACTCGACGAAGCCACCTCTGCGCTAGACGCCAAGACGGAGTACGAGGTGACGAAAGCTATCAAGGACCGCGGAGTAACCTGCATTGTCATCGCCCACAGGCTGTCCACCATCCGCGACTGCGACGAGATCATCGTTATGGACAACGGCGTAGCGGCGGAAAGAGGCTCCCACGACGAGCTGTACAAAGCGGGCGGTTTGTATACGAAGCTGATTACGACGGAATGAGGGGCGCGTATGGGTTGGTTTGAAAATCAGATCCAGGACAGAATAAAAAAGGACGCGGCGGCCGTCGCGAACTCCTTTTACGAGCTTTCGTCCATCGTGACGGGCAAAAACAAAAACGCGGAGTTTATGAACAACGCGCATTTGAAGAGCAAAAACGCGATCGAGGAAATATGCCGGTATTACAGAGCGCCGATAGGCGATCCGGACGAAAATGCGGGAGATATAAACGGGCGGCTTGAGTATATGCTGCGCCCCTCGGGGATCATGCGCAGGCGTATCACCCTGAGCGGCGCTTGGTGGGAAGACAGCATAGGCGCCCTGCTCGGCGAGACCGTGAGCGGCGACGCCGTAGCGCTCATCCCCGGCTTCGTCGGCTACAGCTATTTTGACTATGGATCGGGCAAACGGCTCAAGCTGAATTCCAAAACCGCGAAAAATGTGAAGCCCGGCGCGGTCTGCTTTTACAAAGCTCTGCCAAACAGGGCGCTGACCGTCAGGGATATCATCGTTTTCATAGGGGAGAATCTGTTGAGGTCAGATTTGCCGGCGCTCCTTGCGGTTTCTCTTATCACCGCCTTTTTCGGCGTATTCACGCCCTATATAAGCGAGCTCATCTTTTCGGACATAATCCCCTCGGGCGACGGCGCGCTCATTTTATCGGTAAGCTTTTTACTGCTTGGCGTGTCTGTGTCGTCATTACTGATAGGCATAACCAAAAATCTCTTGCTGACAAAGCTCGCGACGAGAATCGACATCGCCATACAAAGCGCCGTTATGGGACGTATACTCAATCTGCCGCCCCGGTTTTTCAGTGAATTCAACGTGGGTGAGCTTTCAACGCGGATATCTTCCCTGAGCGAGCTCTGCTCCCTGCTGAGCGGGATTTTTCTCGGAGCCGGGCTGACGGGAATTTTTTCACTGATATACATAGCTCAGATTTTTACGATAGCGCCCTCGCTGACGTTTCCGGCGATCATCTCCATCTTATTGCAGGCGGGCGTTTTCGCCGCCTCTATCGTTTTCGGCAGAAAAATGGCGAGGGCGAATCTGAAAGCCGGCACAAAGTTAAACGGCGTCATATTTTCACTGTTTTCCGGCATTCAAAAGATAAAGCTTGCCGGCTGCGAAAACAGAGCCTTTACGAGGTGGGCCGAAAAATACAAAGCCCAAGCCGAATTGGCGTACAACCCCGTAATGTTTCTGAAGCTGGAAACGGCGCTTCAAGGAACAGCCGCTTTGCTCGGAATGCTGCTCATTTATTATTTTGCCGCCCGGTCGGGTGTTTCCGTCGCGCGGTATATAGCGTTCAGCGCGGCCTTCGGGATGACGAGCGGCGCCGTTATGTCGCTTGTCGGCACGGCGGGCAACGTCGCGCATATCGGGCCGATACTCGAAATGGCGGCGCCGATTCTGGAAACCGCACCCGAAGTCAAAGCGGATAAAAAGGTCTTACGAAAAGTTAACGGCGCTATTGAGCTTAACAACATCACTTTCAGCTACTCGGAAGAATCCCCCGTCGTCATCGATGATTTGAGCCTGAAAATCAGCAGAGGGCAGTACGTGGCGATAGTCGGCAAAACAGGCTGCGGGAAATCCACGCTTCTGCGTCTGCTGCTCGGCTTTGAAACGCCGCAAAAAGGCGCGGTCTATTATGACGGCGAGGATATTTCCAAGATCGATTTGAAATCGCTGCGTAAGCATATCGGCGTCGTTTTACAGAACGGCAAGCTGTTTCAGGGGGATATATTCACGAATATCACAATATCCGCGCCGGCGCTCACGATGGGCGAAGCGTGGGAAGCAGCCGAAACGGCGGGGATCGCGGAGGATATACGCGCTATGCCCATGGGTATGCACACCATGATAAGCGAAGGGTCGGGCGGTATATCCGGCGGCCAGCGGCAGCGTATCATCATCGCCCGCGCCGTCGCCGCAAAGCCGAAGGTCCTGATGTTTGACGAAGCGACCTCCGCGCTGGACAACATCACGCAAAAGCAGGTTTCCGATTCGCTGGCCGCTCTCAAATGCACGCGCATCGTCATAGCCCACAGGCTCTCCACCATCAGGCAATGCGACAAGATCATAGTGCTGGACAAGGGGAGGATCGTCGAAGAGGGGACCTATGACGATCTGACGGAGCTGGGCGGAGTGTTCGCGGAATTGGTAAAGCGCCAGACGCTCGACGACGGAGAAATAAATTGACAGGCGGCAAAAATGTATATATAATGCAATCAGGTTTTTCGAGGTCTTTGCGAACCTCAGCGTATATCAAATGAAAGGAACGAGCGATTATGACAAACAAGGAAAAAGCGGAGAAGAACCGGGCGCTTGCCAAGGAGGCCGCGGAGCTTTCCAAGGAAATCCCGGATGACGACTTAAGACAAGTCGCCGGCGGCGACATCGAGATACCAAGAAGGCCCGGTCCCGATGAATTTCAACTTACCGCCAACCCTTTTGTACGCGGTATTAGGTTAATTAACGCAAAAGGCATAATCCATATTTTAGATCGTACCGGCAGACCACTCCTATCGGTTCCCGCCACAGGCGGCGATCAAATAATTCCGATAGACCATCGGGGTCCGGGCAACATCTCGCTTCTCGTCCAGAATAGCGGCAAAATATTAAAAGCTGTTGTCAAGCCGTAATATGCAAATGTATTCTCAGATAGTTGAAACAAGGGAGAAATATCATGACAAACGAAGAAAAAGTCAAGGTTCCCGCCTGGGAGGCCGCGGAGTTTTCCAAGGAGCTCCCGGACGACGAGCTGGAACAAGTCGCCGGCGGCGGCATCGCTAATCCCGAAGCTGCCGGTCTGAGCGCCTATGGCGTCAACGGTATCCTCACGGTGAAGGGTCTTACGGCCGGTGAACCGTTCAGCGTACACAAT
>JAISAA010000314.1 GCA_031266955.1 Oscillospiraceae bacterium
GGAAGCCGGCCTCGCCCGCCTTGCCGATTCGCTTGACAGCGAGGTGACGAAGGAATTTGACGAAAACGGCATAATGCTCTCCGGCGGCGAGGCGCAAAAGCTCGCCATCGCGCGTCTGCTGACCGGCGACTCCGGACTGTTGCTGCTCGACGAGCCGAGCTCCGCGCTCGACCCGATAGCGGAGCGCGAGGTCGTCGATATGCTCTTTTCCGCCGCGAACCGCGCGACGACGATAATGGTGGCGCACAGGCTCTCGACCGTGCGGAACGCCGACAAAATTTACGTCATAGAAGACGGCGCCGTCGCCGAAGCCGGCACGCACGACGAGCTGATGAAGCTCGGCGGCAAATACGCCGAAATGTTCATTAAGCAAGCGGAGAACTACGTGAAATAATCTGATGCGCCGCGCGCCGTCGCGCGAATATCCCCCGTGTACCGCGCCCGCACGCACGTAAAATAGCCCCAGCGGGCTTCTGCCCGCCGCGCGAAGTCGCGCGTAAAAATGTTATACCAAAAAAGTCCGTTTTGCTTATGCAAAACAGACTTTTTTGGTGGAATTATCGGCACTCAACTCAAACCACCTCGACGCCGTCATCCGGTTCAAGAAATCGCTTGCAGCCGATATGGAGTCCGCTACTCCCACCGATATTATATTGCCCGCCGAACGCAAAGTCAACGGGTACGGCGAAATTTATATCAGCAAAATGCAGCAAAAGCAGAAACGCCTGACCGAGGATGAAATCCGGTTGCTCATCGCGGGCTACCAAGCCGGAAAGAGTACATATACCTTGGCCTCCGAGTTTGGATGCCACCGCCAAGCTGTGAGCGAGTTGCTCCGAAAGCACGGCGTCAACGTCACCAAATGCACTGCTCGGAAGCGGCTCAATGTTACCGACGTCATATCTATGTATGAAGCGATGCATACGACTGCTGAAATCGCCAAGAGTTATGGCGTCAACCCAAATGTCATTCTACGCTGCCTGCGCGAGCAGGGTATTGCTATACGAGGCAGGTGGGATTATTCCTGAATATAAGCACTTGCGGGGGCGGCACAAAGCCGTCCCCCGCAAGCTGCATTTTTCCGTTAATCCTCCTGGCTCGCCACAAATCTGTGTAGCATAGCCGCGGCGTCGGCGCGTGTCGCGAAGGCCTTGGGATCGATTTTGCCGCCGTCGCCGCCGCGGATTATCCCGACAGAGACCGCCCACGCCAGCGCGTCGCGCGCGTAATCGGACACGGCTTCGGCGTCGCCGAACGCGGAGAGCGAGTCTGTAGACACCGGTGAGCCCGCGTAGCGGTACAGCAGCACGGCGAGGTCTTGCCGTGTGATCTCCGTGTTCGGCGCGAATTTGTTGTCGCCGGTTCCGGTTATTATGCCGAGAGACGCGGCCCACGCGACTGCGTCGGAGTACCACTGTCCGGGCGGGACGTCGGCGAAATCCGTTGTATCGGCGGCGGTTCCCGGGACGCCGAGGGCGCCGTCCCCTACGGCGAGGCGGTACAATACCGTTACGAGCATAGCGCGAGACATATTTATGTGGGGGCTGAACGCCGCCTCCGCCGTGCCCCGGAACAGGCCGCGGGCGTATACGAATTGCGCGTCGTCATAGAACCAGTCGGATTTGCTTATGTCGGTGAACGGAATTACGGTCATAGCCGGCGCGGTCTGCGCGGGTACGGACGGGATCGTCGGTGTTGATGAAGATTTTGACGGGGCGCTGCTGCTTGGAATATTGTAGAATGGCGGAAGCTGAGGGGCGAGGGGAGTATCCGCGGTCCCGTCCTTCAGCGTCTCGATTTTTTCAACGCTTACGTCGCTTAATATCGTGGTTGTGTCCAGCGTTTCGCTGACTACGACCGTTTTGATCTTGCCGTCGCCGGAAACTATCGCGCCTGACGCGGCTTTTGTAATAGTCAGCGTATTGACGACCGCGTCCCCGGCGAGCGTGAGCGCGGCCGCGTCCGTCACTTCGACCGCGCCTAAAGAGCCGCGAAGCTCGACGCCCTGTTTTGTCTCAATGACTATCTTCTCCGCCACTCCGTCTTCGGAGGCGTTCTCCACGATGGCGGCGGACTTAACGACTGTTTCCGCCGCTTTTGTGTCGTCCTCAAACACCACGCGCACGGGCTGGTCGCTCGCCTCTTTGAGCACCTTGTTCACCTCTATGCTGCCTACGGTCACGCCTTTCAGGTGAACGCTGCCCGAGCCGCCGCCGTAGATGCCCATATACGGGTAGTTACCGTAATTGATCTGCACGTTCCCGTTTTTAACTTGGTCGTTGACTCTCGTTTCGCCTTTTACCGTGACGTATGTCAGCACAGACGAATCGGCGTGTATGTCCACATCGCCGTCCACGATCATGGAACGGGAAAAATCGCCGACCGAAACTGATATGCCGCTGATTTTAAGATAGCCTGTGATGGTATTGAGGTTGCTGTTCCAGCCGGTGACGAGAGACTTAACGCTTCCAAAGGAGACGTCGCCCTCATAGCCGCCGTAGTTGTTGTAGCCGCTTGTGCTGTAGCCGCCCCAGACGGTCACGGAGCTGGTCGAGTTCAGTTCGACGTC
>JAISAA010000328.1 GCA_031266955.1 Oscillospiraceae bacterium
ATGCAAGAAGATAAAGTACAGGAAAAAAACATACTGGAACAGCCGAACAAATTCAAATGGAGAGACAATCCTCCCAGAGTCGGTCCCGGAGAAATGCGCACGGCAATGGCAAGCGCGCGCGAAGCGGATACGTTCAAATGCGAATGCTGGAATACCCGGTGTCCCAACTACGGAGATTGCAGGAAATGCGTTGTATATGAAATGTGCTTAAAACAGGTGCCGACCTGCCTGAGAGAGTTGTTGGGCGAGCTGGAGGAGCATTTTACAGAGAGCCAAAAAGCATAGTACATATTCCCCACCGCACTCCGAAAAAAATAATTGTTGACACGCCGCCGTGCGTACTGTAAAATAAATGCTCGTGCGGACGGCGTGTTACGGTTATTCGCGCTTTTGAGAACACACGAGAAAACATTTGGAGGTCAATAGGATATGCTGAGAACATACCAGCCGAAAAAACGCCAGCGCTCGAAGGAGCACGGCTTCCGCAAGAGAATGTCCACGCGCAACGGAAGAAAGGTGCTTGCGCGCCGCCGCGCAAAGGGACGTGACAAGCTTTCCGCGTGAGAGCGTTGTCCGCCGCGCAATGAGCAGTGAGCGAAAATGAAGCTGACGGCGTCGCTGAAGCGCAATCACGAATTCAGACGGCTTTACGACAGAGGTAAAAGCGCGGCGTCGCGATGTATGGTAGTCTACTGCCGCCGCAACGGGCGGGACAAGCGTGTGAGCGTGGCGTCGGCCCGAAGCGGAGTTACGTCGCAAAACCGTCTCGGGATCACCGTCAGCGCAAAGCTCGGCGGAGCCGTATTCAGAAACAGAGTTCGCCGTCGCTTGCGCGAGACGTACAGACTCGGAGAGAGCGGCTTGCTGCCGGGCTTTGATATCGTGATCGTCGCGCGGGCCCCGGCGCTTGACGCGCCGTTCGGCGAGCTCGGCGCTGAATTTCGCAGGCTGTGCTCGAGGCTCGGGATCGCCGCGGAGGGAATACGTTGAAGCGGCTGCTGCTTAAAGCTATTTCGTTTTACAGGCGGGACGTTTCTCCGCTGACTCCGCCCGCGTGCCGGTTCGTTCCGACCTGCTCGCAGTACGCGTATGAGGCGATAGAGCTGCACGGCGCGCTGAAAGGCGGATATCTCGCGGCGCGGCGGCTTTTGAAGTGCCATCCGTTCCACAAGGGAGGATACGACCCCGTACCGCAGCCGTCGAAGCCTCGCCGTATTTAGCCCCGCCATATTTAGAAATGAGGAATATCGAATACAATGTTTGATGCGATAGCCGTACCCTTCGGGATGCTTTTGATGTGGCTGTACGAGTTTTGCAAGAACTACGGGCTCGCGGTCATATTTTTCGCCATAATCGTAAACCTGATCCTGCTGCCGTTTCAGATGAAGGCCAAGCGCGGCACGATGCGGCAGGCGCGCATTCAGCCGAAAATCAAGGAGCTTGAGAAAAAGCACGGCGCGAATCGGCAGAAATATCAGCAGGAGGTGGCGAATCTCTATAAAGAGGAAGGCGTCAGTATGACGGGCGGTTGTCTCTGGTCTCTGCTGCCGCTGCCGATAATGCTCGCGCTGTACAGGGCTATTTCCTTGCCGTTGACTACAATGATGCGGGTGGAACAGAGTCTTCTCGCCGAAAACGGCGCGATCACGGCAAAGCTCGCGGAGCTCGGCTTTGAGGGCGGCGCGGGATATTATCAGCAAATCGCTCAGACGCATTTTATTTATGAGAATTTCGGCTCGTTCGAGGGAATTTCGCCGGCGCTGCGTCAGATCAATTACAGCTTTTTGGGCATAGATCTGGGCGCGACGCCGCAGTGGAAGGTTTGGGAGTTCGATTGGTCGTCCCCGGAGAGATGGCTGCCGATGCTTTTGCTGTTTCTCGTCCCCGTCGTGACGGCGGGGCTTCAGCTCGTTCAGACGATAATTTCGCAGAAAATATCTCCGTCGCCTCAGATGGCCGAGGGGCAGACGGCCTCGTCAACAAATATGATGCTGATGATGATGCCGGTTATGATGCTCGTTTTTGCGTTCGCCGCGCCCGCCGCTCTCGGCGTGTATTGGAGCGCGGGCGCGGTGCTGAATATTTTGCGTGACATATGGCTCACGAAGCGTTATAATAGGATCATGGATCAAGAGGACGAGGTTAGGCTCGCCGCCAACGCGAAGAAAAAAGCGGAGCTTGAGCGCAAGCGTCAGGAGACCGAGCGGTTGAAGGCCGAAAACAAAACCGCCGTAAACCCCTCCACCTCTAAGAAAAAGCTTGAGCTTTCCGAAAAGAAAGAGCGCGAAGCGAAATCCGCCGAGTGGGAGAAAAAGCACAAGCCGGACAAACCCACGGATGAGGAACCGTCGCGCGAGGGTACGCGCCGGTACGCGCGGGGCCGCGCGTACACCCCCGACAGATACGACGGCGACGGCGAAGCTGATATCGACGAAGCTCCGCGCGAGCCGGACGCCGGCGAAGAATGGGACGATACGGAAACGTACGACGACAACGAAAAAGATGATGACGATGAATACGAGGATCCGGACGAATAAACCGCTCTAAAAGGAGGAACACCGATGAAAAAAACGCTGCGAAAGTCGGCCAAGACTGAGGACGAGGCGCTACGTCTCGCTTTGGACGAGCTTGGCCTGACGCGGGACGATGTCTCCGTCGAGATAGTCGAGCGCGCTAAATCGGGATTTCTCGGAATAGGCGGGAGCCCGGCCGTGCTCGATGTGAGCTATGACGCCGCGGACGAAAAAACGGACAAGCTTCGCACATTCCTCGAGGGGCTTTTATCGCGCTTCGGTGTAGAGGCTGCAATAAATATCTCGGATGTGACGGACGGTTCGGTGGACGTGACGCTCGAAACTACAGTGCCCGGCGCGCTGATAGGCCGCCGCGGAGAGACGCTCGACTCTATACAGCATCTTTCAAATTACGTGGTCAACAGGGGCCCGGGCCCGTATCTGCGCGTGAACGTGGACTCGGAGGATTATCGCCGCCGCAAGGACGAAGCGCTTGAAGCACTCGCGGAAAAAACAGCCGCAAAGGTGGTAAAAAACCGCCGCAGCATAACGCTTGACCCGATGAACGCATACGAGCGGCATGTTGTACATACCGCGCTCCAGGAAAACGACCAGGTGTCCACGTATTCGATAGGCAGCGAGCCGAGACGCCGCATCGTCATAGCCTTCGGAAAAAATGCCGAAGCGCCGCGGACGGACGAAGAAGGCCACACGGGCGCTCCGCCGCACGGCAGGTACAGGAAGCCGGGACGAGGCCCACGCGCGCCGCGTCCGGAGAGCGCCCCTCCCGCCGCGCCGAAAGAGCAATCGGATGCCGAATATCCCGAAAACGCGGAACCGGAGGCCTCCTACACGCGGGACGAGCCCGCCGTAGCGCCCGCGCCGGCGCCGATATCCGAAGCGGATACTTCCGTCCGGGAGTGGAAATAATACGTACAAATAACAACGAACAGCAAGCGGAGATGAGGAAAATGGTTTTAGAAAAAATACGGCAGTCACTTGCCGCGCAATTTGAGCGCGACGTCGGAGAAATCAGCGCGGCCACGAACATTGTGGACGACCTCGGCGCGGACTCGCTGGATCTCGTGGAGCTCGTAAGCGAGCTTGAAACCGAGTACGGGATCACGGTGACGGACGAAAGCATTTACGAGTGCTTCACGGTCGGCGAGCTCGCGGGGTATATTGAAAGCCTTTTGGGCTGATTCGATTTTTTTACGGCGGCGGCTGAAAAGCCACCGCCGTTTTATGTTTCCGGCTCTGTAAGCCGTGCGTAGTCTTCGGGGAAATTGACGTTGAGGAGCGTTTCCGGCCTCGTTTCGACGTAGCGGGCGGCGACGCGCGCGAGCAGGCGGTGCAGGCTGTGATCGCCGGAGGCAATCGCGGCCTCGGCGGCGGGCAGCGCGGCCTTTGAATAAGCCGCGAAAAGCGGCTCCGTCCGGTCAAGGCTCCGCGCGGCGGCGGCGGCGTACCCCGGGAGCTTATCAATTAGCTCCCGCGCGGCGCGCGGCTCCGCCAGCGGCATATCCGCCGCGACGAGAAACGCGGAGTCAAAGCGCGTCAGCGCGGCGTGCAGCCCCGAAACAGGCCCGAGGCCGGGATGAATATCCTCTATCACGCGCTCGGAGCCGCCGATAAACCCGGGCGGGGCGCCCGCGCCCGCGACGCTGATATACACGCGCTCAAACTCTTCCGAAAAGCGCCTGAACGCGCGGTTTATAAGCGTCTCGCCCTTATATTCAAGCAAGAGCTTGTCGCGCCCCATGCGCCGGCTCCGGCCTCCCGCGAGTATAATTATCGGCGTCGCTTCCGGATTTGTTTTCGGAAGCATTTTTATAACTTTTCCGGAGAATCGGGACAGGCGTTCAGCCATTCTATCAGAGTGCTTTCCGCCGCGGCACCCGATACGTCGCGGTATGGCGAGCCGTCGTCGAAAAGAAGATTGTTCAGCGCGGGTATCCATACGAGGTGGTCCACCGGCGTCGGCGTCTTCCCGTCCGGGAAAAGATAGCCGGTCGGGAGCGTGAGAAAACGCGTGTCCGTATTTGCCGCCGCGGCGTTGGAGAGCAGGGCGCGGCGCAGCGGCCCGGATTGCTCCGGAGGCGTGACGGAATCGCCCTCGCCATGTATCTCCCAGATGGGCAGCCCGGCGAGGGGCGCGAGCGCCGAGTTAAGCGCCTCCTGATCCGAAAAATCGTCCGCAGCGTAGTCGAGCCGCGGGCAGCACGGCACGGCGGCGGCAAAGAAATCAGGCCGCTCGCGTATGAGCAGCCAAGTCATCCCGCCGCCCATCGAATACCCGCCGACGTATATCCGGCGCGCGTCCGCGTCCGGATGCGTTTTGACAAAATCCTCAAGCGCGGCGAACAGCGGCGCCGTTTGCAGGCGGTTCCACGATATGCCGTGGCCGGGGCGCAGGTCTTCGTTGGCGCGCGGCGTTATTATATACGCGCCGCCCTGCGCGAAAAGTTTTTGGAACCCCTCGCCCGCCCAGTTCGCTATCGGGTTGTACTCAAATTGATTTGTCCACGCGGACGTCCCGCCGTGAAGGCCGTGCAGCCAGACGAAAACGGGATATTTCGCGCCCGCGCGCGCCGGCGGCTGAAAATAATTGTACTCGATAGCCAGCCCCGTGGCGGGGTCAGCCGGCCCCCACGCCGTCCTGAATTTCTTGATTTCGGCGAGCAGGGGAGAGGCGCCGTCTCCCGCCTGACGAAATATGTACATCTCACATATCGCGCCGTCGCCGTTCAGACGGATGAACCAATTGTCGTTCCAGTCGGTTTCGAGCTCGTCTATGCTTGTTTTGAAGTTTTTGATGATTTCGGGATTCGCGACGGAGTAAACGGGCGCGCCCGGCACGAAGCGGTACTCCGCGTCCTCCACGCCGAGAATTATCTTCCCGCCCTTCGGCGCGTTTATCGAATAGCCCGTTATGAATTCCTCGGCGTAACCGACGCGCGTGATATATCCGTTTTCATCAAATTCGCACGCGTATGGCCCGGGCCACACGGCGTAGCCGGGGTCGCGCAACAGGTCGAGCCCCGGCAGAACGCGCACCTGCCGCAGTTCGCCGTCAACTATCGCCCAATAGACTCTGTGCTCCGGTACACGCGCCGTCGGCAGATCAGCGCCGGGCACTCGTACAACGCCCCCCGGCGCCTCCACCCCGGAAAAACAAACGATCTTACGCATTGCGAAAGCCTCCTTAAAGGTCTTAGTGAAATACTATGATTTCGTCGCCGGAGATACGCTTTTACACCTGTCCCCGCGCTTTCAGGTCTTCGTACAAATTTATGACCGACGGAGCTATCGGCGCGCCCGGCGGGTACACCCTGTCGAAGCCGAGCTTTTTGAACTTCACCTCGTCGTCGGCGAAGTCGTGCTTACCGACTCCCAATATGCCGCCGATGTACAGCAGGATATCGCCTATGCCCGCCTCCACGCACTTGCCGCGGAAGCCATGCAGGTCCATCTCCGCCATGCCGTACAGGCTCGTCATTAGCATGGCGTCGGCGTCGGTCTCTATGGCGGCCTTGATGAACTCCTCCGGCGCCGTCTGCGCGCCGAGCGCTACGACGTTGAAGCCCGCCTCGCGCAGCACCTTTGAGATGATCTTTGTGCCTATGACGTGCGCGTCCACGCCGACGGTCCCCGTGATTATCGTCGGCGGATTTTCTTTCACCGCTTCCGCTATCTCGGGCGGTATTTCATCCGAGTCCTCGTCAATTGAATTTTCCGGCGGATCGATTATTACGCCGCGCGAGAGGGACCAAAAATCCGCAAGCGACGTTTTATAACCAAGGCGGCGCCCCTCGGTCTTTTCGCGATCGCGCACCTTCTCGTCGTTGTACTCCCTCACTTCATTAGGTATCGGCAGATTGCCGTACTCTATATACCGGCACGCGCCGGTCAGGTCGCGCGCGCCCATGCACAGGTCGCGCACGTTGACGTTTATGGAAAACGGCGAGTCAAGCACGCCCGCCTCCAGCGCCCGGACGACGCCCACGGCTAAGTCCCCGTCGCCCATGTCGAGCACCTTGTCTATTATGGCCGAAACCGCCGCCTCGCATATGCGCTGCTCCTGCGCCACCGCCTTGTCGTCGAACGTTATGCCCTGCTGGCGCACGACGTTGAATATCCAGTTGGCGGAGCGGTACGTCTGCATATGGCTCTCGACCGACGGCACGCCTATAGCCTCGTCCACGGTCTTCACGCTGCACGCGTCTATGGGCGACAGCGCCGCCACCATCGCTATATAGTTTATATACCCGTACGCGTAGCCAATATCCTGCGGGAACGCGAAGAGCGACGACTGGTTGCCTATAAGTCCCGGTATCTGCACGTCGGCATACCCGAACTTGTCGAAATACTTGCGGAACAGGCCGGGCGCCGCCCTTATCTCCGAGACGTCCTGCACTAAGTTCCCCTGAAAATTCATGAGCGGCACGATGCTGCGCACGCCCTGCTCGACGGAGATGAGCGCCTCTATTATCTGCGTGGCGATGTTTATATACATAGGTATGACGCCGTTTGGTATCCAGCCGTGCGTGTCGGTGGATATTATGACGCCCCGGTCGGCGTAGTACCCGATGAGCCGCCCGAGATACTGCGCGGTCTGAATGCACTCCTCCGGCGTCGCGAGCTTGTCGTACCCGCCTATCCAGCCGAAGAAGCTGTTTGGCATGGCCGTCATGCCGGAGGCGAACGCGACCTCCCCTACGAACGAGTTGGCCACGCGCGAGCTGCGCGGGTCAAAAGCGCCCTCGCACGACTCCACGACGCGGCGCGTCGTCTTGACGCCGTGGTTGATTATCGGGTACCCGTTGAGCTTCATCTTTCCCGTCTTTATGCTCTCCTCCAGGCCGGCCTTCGCCTTGTCGAGCTGCAAATTGCGCGTATAAGAGTCCGTTGTGAACGGGAACAGGCGCACGCCTACTTCGTTCAGCGACCGCAGCAGCTCGATCTCCTTCTCCACAACGGGTACCCCGGAGCGCGGGAACAGCCCGACCTTGCCCTCTGCGCGGTACTTCGCGAGCGCTTTTGTGAAGTTTTTGCTGTCGGGCAATGATTTTTGATACGCTATCGCCTCGTCCAAATCGCACTCCCGCCCCGTCTCCGGCCACGGCGCCAGCACCTCCGGGCGCAGCTTGCGTAAAAACGTGTCCTCGTCGGTCCTCTTTTGCCTGACTCTTATCATATCGCGCTTCATCTCCTGACATTAAAATGGTATAGATCAATAAAATTCTGTATTGAAAATGCTTTTATTTATGATATAATTACTACATATTTACAAATAAGTGTTTTATCCATTACCCGCGCGCATAGCGCATATTGGAGGTTTACAATGGATATAAAGGGCTTACAGTATTTTGTCACCGCGGCGGAGCGCTTGAATTTCACCGTGGCCGCGAAAGCGTGTTACATAACGCAGACGGCCATGAGCCTGCACATCAAGAAGATGGAGGACGAGCTGGGCTTCAAGCTGTTCATCCGCGACAAGCACACGACGAATCTTACCGACGCGGGCCGCGCGTTCTATCTGCGGGCCCGCGAGATAATCCTGAGCTACGAGGCGGCGGTGCGGCACTCGGCGAGCGTAAATGACGGCGTCGTCGGCGTCGTGGACGTCATTCTGCCGAGCTGTATCGAGGGCTTTATGCTCATGGACAGGTTCCGCGCGTTCTCCGAAACGTATCCGGAGGTCAGGATAAACGTAAACGTCGAGCCGCCCGGCAGGCATATCGACTGTATCCGCAGCGGACGGGCCGACATATGCATCGGTGCGCCGGACGACATGGAGCTTGACGACGATTTCGCCGTGGAGCGTCTGCGCGAGGACCCTGTCACCATTCTGTGCGGAAAGCACCACCCTCTCGCGTCGGCCGACCGCGTGACCGTTGAGATGATCAGCCGCGAACCCGTCGTCGTGTGCGGGCCGAAAGGTATTCCGAACGTGTTCCGCACGCTGCGCAACAATCGCCTGCTCTCCGGCCTCGACTCCGACATGACGCTCTCGGTGGACAATATGGACGACATGCTGCTCACCATTGAGCTCGGGCGCGGCATCGGGTTCCTGCCCGAATTTGTACGCAATCACATCCCTATCGACACCTCCGGCCTCGCGTTCCTCAACTGCGACTTCAACGGCAGGGTCCCAACAATGACCACCGCCGCCGGTTATCTGAAAGTCACTCCCAACCCCGCGATAACCAATCTTCTGCAAATGCTCAAGCGGAATTGACCGCCGCTATATCCGCCCTATATCCCCCGCTATCGTATACGCCTCTTGTGTCGCGGCCATTATATTTCGAGAAGTCAAACAGTCGCCGATCTGGTGGAATTCCGGGGCGCAGTCGTGGAGCTCCAGGCACTCCTCGCGCAGCGGGGACTGGCCGGTCGCGTATATAACCGTGTCGGCGGGGAAAACCGCAGCGCCGCCGGGGCCCTCGGCGTTCACGCCGAGGGCCGTTATCTCCGTGACGCGCGTGGACGTGTG
>JAISAA010000041.1 GCA_031266955.1 Oscillospiraceae bacterium
GTCGCCCCTACGCGCAACGCCCTGTACGATATGCGGAATCATCAAAAAGGGCGTTGCGTGCAACGCCCCTACGGGACGGGGGGATACGGCGGGGCGGTGTGGACACCGCCCCCTACGCAACGGGTACGGTGGTTGCGGGGCGATTGCCATCGCCCCCTACGCACAACACCCGTGACCCCCGTCGTAGGGGCACGGCACGCCGTGCCCTGGCACCGCCCCCGCAAATTATTTTCACGTCATTACCGCGCCGAAGGTGCACATCCGGCCGCGTTAATGGATATACCCCGCAATTTTCCCGGCCTCTGTGTGACGGATCACACAGAGAATTTATTCAAGGAGTGTTCAATAAATGAGAATCCAAAACAACGTTCCCGCGCTGAATGCGCACCGTTACTACGGCATCAATCAGGCCGGCGTGACGAAATCCATCGCGAAGCTTTCTTCGGGCTATCGCATAAATTCCGCCGCCGACGACGCGGCGGGGCTTGCCATTTCCGAAAAGATGCGCGCCCAGATTCGCGGCCTCACAATGGCAAGCAAAAACACGCAGGACGCGATCTCGCTCATCCAAACCGCCGAGGGCGGAATGCAGGAGATCGACAATATGCTACAGCGCATCCGCGAGCTCGTCGTCTACGCCTCAAACGACACGCAGGAGCAAAACGCGATGGGCACGAGCGACCGCCAGAAGATTCAGGACGAAATCAGCCAGCTCGCAAAGGAAATCGACTCTATGAAAGAGCGCGTTGAGTTCAACAAAAAGACGCTTCTCAACGGTTCGCAGGAAGCGGTTCCGGCAAGTGGCGCCTTGGCGGCAAATCTCGACACTACTACAACAGCTCTCTTGGCGGCAAAAGAGAATTATCTCATCCAAGAGACAAAAGTGGAAACGTCGAAAGAGGCTCTTCAAAAAGCGCGAGACACTTTCAGCAACATTCTCTGGGATACCGAAGTTAACGACGCGCTCAAAGAACTTTCGACATCAACAGCGTTTGGGGCTACCGCCGCCGCCGCTTTATCATATATTGAGAGCATTGGCAAAGCGTCCGTTCTTGAATCCGTTACAACGACCAGTGGGCTTTTAGCAACTAGTACTCTTGGTGCGCTTGTTTCCGCTCTGCAAGCTCAAGCGTCAGCCATAAATGCGGCCACAGCTACAGCTACAGAGGCCGAAAAAGTGAACGCGGCCAAAATCGTAGCTGCGCTGGGTGTCAATTATGGAGGGGGAAGCTTAGGCTCGGCCATTACAGCATGGAGCACCTCGATTACCAATGTTACAAATGCGACAACCCTACTTACTAATTATAGGACGCAACTCGGCAGTGCCGAGACTGCAAAAATCGCGGCGCAGGCAGCCTACGACGCCGCGCCGAAAACGACGGCGCTGTATTTCCAGGTTGGCGCGAACTCCAGTCAGGGTATTGAAGTGTCCATAGGCTCAATGGATACGAAGAAGCTCGGGATAGGACTTGGTGACGGCAGCGGCACGACAATCAGCGTCTTGAATGTCTCCGGCCGGCAACATCAACCCGCTACTCGACAGGCTTGATACCGCGCTCAGCTATGTTTCATCCGAGCGCAGCAAGCTCGGCGCGATCCAAAACCGCCTCGAATACACCCAGTCTAGCCTCGACATTTCAACGGAAAACCTGACGAACGCCGAAAGCCGCATCCGCGACGTGGATATGGCAAAGGAAATGACAAACTTCACGAAATACAACATCCTCTTCCAAGCCTCCACGGCAATGCTCGCTCAGGCCAACGCCCTCCCGCAAGGCGTCCTGCAAATGCTCGGCTAAACCTAAAAAGCAATATCATAAACGGCAAACAGGGGCGGTTGTGCACAACCGCCCCTGTCGCGGCGTAAGCCGCGCGCCCCGCGCCCGCAGGCACGTTAAATTCATTCGTCAAATTTCCCGGCGAGTTTTTTATATCCTGGCAGCGCCGCGATAAAGGCCGCCGCGCCGAGTATCGCGGGCACGGCGGCGAAATAGAACGTCGCGCCGTAGCCGCCGCCGTATTTCGCAGTCATACCGCCGAACAGCGGTCCTAAGAAAAAGCCCAGGTCCATTCCGATATAAAGCGTGTTGGACGAAACGCCGCGCCGTTCCCTCGGCACGATGCGCATACTCATCGCCTGTACCATAGGCTGCGCCGCGCCGTAGCCCGCGGCGGACACGACGGCCCCGATGAGCAGCATAGGCAGCGCCCGCGACGCGCCCACGATAAAAAATCCGGCGGCGAACAGCGCTATCGACGGCAGGGCAATGCGCGTGCCGTATTTGTCCGAAAGGCCGCCCATCAGCGGCCTGAAAATTATGAGCGCCGCGGCCTGAACGGCAAAGAACGCGCCGGCCGCGCCGCTTCCGTTGTCCGTCAAGGCGCCCGTCACATACGCGTCCAGCCCGCCGATGCCGCGCTCCTTGACAAATTCAACTATGTAAGCGCTGAAAACGGAGTACGCCATTATCAAAAACAGCATAACAGCCGCCACGGGCAGCGCTTCGACGGCGCAAATGTTTTTGTACCATTTCCCCGTCAAGACGGAGCTTCCCTTTTTGGGCATGTCGGGGGAGCTTATCGCGCACGGAATAAGCGCTAAAAGCATTATAGTCATTGAGTACAAGAACAGGAGCCTGTAGCCGCCGAGCTCACCGAAGCGGGACACGCCGTAGTCGCGCAGCCAGCCGCCGACGGCGGGCGCTATCGCCATCCCGATAGAGCCGCTCACGCCGTAAATGCCCATTCCCGACGCCATTTTATCGCTCGGCAGGCTGTCCCCGATGCGCGTTAAGATGAGCGAGCCCACAAAGCTGTATTGCGCGCCGTTCAAAAACCGGAAAAGAATGAACATCGGCACGGACGGGAACAGCGCGTACCCCAAATTGGCCGCCGCGCCGAGCCCGAACACGCCGAGCATAAGCTTACGTTTGTCGAGCCGCGTGATCATCGGCCCGGAAACGGGGCGCATAGCGAGCGCGACGCCGTAAAACATCCCGGTGAGAAACCCGGCGAGCGTGAGCCCCGCGCCGAGATATTTCGCGTAAGACGCGATGTAAGGATGCGACGCGAAATGCCCGAGGCACAGCATCATATTCGCCAAAGCCGCGCATATAAAGTCCTTGTTCCAAACGCTTTTTTTACTTGCCGTCAAAATAAAAGCCACTCCAATCAGTTGATGTTGCGCCGTTCGCCGCCCGCAGCGGCGGACGGATGCTTGATTGCACGTGCCTACGGCACGGAGAACACGCATTCGCGCGATATCGCGCGCCGTCGCCGCGGATGCGGCGTTCCCCGTGCGCGCACGCACGTTAAGTCATTTGCCTCGACTGCGTCACTGCGCGACGCGCAGCGACGCAGTCGAGGCGAATCTGTTCACGCAAGGCGTCCGTGCCGTCGAATTTCAGCTCGGGGCGTATGCGTTCGAGGAATTCGAGCCGCACCGTGCGCCCGTAGAGGTTGTCTCTGAAATCCAGAATATGCGTCTCGGCGGTGACGGCTTCTCCGCCGTTTGATACGGTCGGGCGCGTGCCGATATTCGTGACGCCGATATTGACGGAGCCGTCTTCGAGGAACACGCGCGTCGCGTACACGCCGTGCGCGGGGGTCAGGACGCCGTCGCCGAACGCCATATTTATCGTCGGCGTGCCGAGCTCGCGCCCGAGGCGGTAGCCGTAGCGCACGTAGTCCGTCAGCACGTGCGGGTGCCCGAGATATTCGTTCGCGGTGCGTATATCGCCCTCTGTGAGAAGCCGGCGTATGACCGTAGAGCTCGAAACGACGCCGAGATGCTCGACGGGCGGGATTATATCGCAGCCGATGCCGAGCTCGGCGCATTTCCCGCGCAGCTTTTCGGCGTCGCCCGTGCCGAGATGCCCGAAGCGGAAGTTGTGCCCGGCGACAAGCCGGCGCGCGCCGAATTCGGACGCGAGGCGTTCGATATACTCGTCCCACGGCATACGCGACATTTCGAGGTCGAAATGCAGGAAGATCACGTCGTCGATGCCGAATATGCGGTGGATCAGCCCGGCGCGGTCCTCCGCGGAATTTATAAGCTTCACGCGCCTGCCCGTGACAAGGCTGCGC
This sequence comes from Oscillospiraceae bacterium, assembly GCA_031266955.1. Lineage (GTDB taxonomy): Bacteria > Bacillota > Clostridia > Oscillospirales > Oscillospiraceae > JAIRRO01. The sequence goes on from JAISAA010000041.1 coordinate 4,087, forward strand.
GGGTGCGCGTCAAAGGTTATGACCGACGGGATGAGAGCGTTTTCGGCGCCCGCGGCAAAGGTACGCCGCAAAAGCGCGGAGTGCCCGATATGTACGCCGTCGAAGAAGCCGAGGGCTATCACGCGTTTTTTGTCGGTCATACGGCGGCCCTCAGACGCCCGGAGAGCTCGCCGCTTTCCGCGAGGGCAAGCGCCTCGTCCATCGTCAGCGCGTCCGCAAGCGTAAATTCCCCGACGCGCGTGCGCCGGAGCGAGCACATCGCGCCGCCGACGCCGAGCGCCGCGCCGATATCCGCGCACAGCGCGCGTATATACGTGCCCTTTGAGACGCAAAAGCGCAGCGTCCATTCGGCGCGGGGCGCCTCGTTTGGCTCGTCAAGTATTTCCGCGGCGAAAACCGTTATCTGCCGCGGCGGGCGGATCGCCTCGGCGCCGCGGCGGGCGAGCTTATACAGCCGTTCCCCGCCGATCTTGACGGCGGAATACATCGGCGGTATCTGACTTATTTCGCCGCGAAAGCCCGAAAGGGTATCTTCAAGCCGCTCGCGCGTCACCTCTCCGGGGGACGTATACAAAACTCGGCCCGTCGTATCCAGCGTATCCGTCGTCACGCCGAGGCGCAGGCCGGCGATATATTCCTTGTCCGCGCCCTCGTAGTTTGAGATCAGCCGCGTCGCCTCGCGGGATACGAACACGGGCAAAACGCCGGTCGCCATCGGGTCAAGCGTGCCCGTGTGGCCTATCTTTTGGACGCCCAGAACGCCGCGCAGCTTTGCTATCACGTCAAAAGACGTCCAGTTTTCGGGCTTGTCGATTATAAGTATTCCGGTCATCGCGCGATAAATTCCTCCAATACGGAGATGATTTGCGGCCTCAGCTCCTCCGGGGAGAGCTTTGAGGTAAAGCCCGCCGCCGCCGTGTGCCCGCCGCCGCCGAAGCGCGCGCATATCCCGTTCGCGTCCACGCCCGGCGCCGCGCGCACGGAGACCTTGCAGCCTCCGGCCCGAAGCTCGCGTATCGTCGCCCCCGCGAGCACGCCCTGTATCGAGACGGGCAGCGCGGCGATATTCTCCATATCGTCCTCGTCCGCGCCGGAGCTTTTCATCATCGCGTTCGTGATCGCGACGACGGCCGCCCGCCCGTCGAAAAGAAACTGCATATCCGAATATATCATACCCTCTATTGCGACGCGGGCGCGCGTCCTCGAACGAAACAGCAGCCGATTCAGCCCCGCAATGTCGGCGCCGAGCGAAGCTAAGCGCGAGGCCGTGAAAAACGCTCCGGCGTCCGTGTTGTCGTAGGAAAAGCAGCCCGTGTCCGTCGCGACCGCTATGTAAAGCGCGGAAACCGCGTCGGGCCCGAGCTCGCCGAGGCGCGATATGACGTCGAATATGATTTCGCCGCAGGACGCGCGCGACGGGTCGCAGAGCGTGCGTTTCGCGTAAAGCGTGTTCGAGGGATGGTGGTCTATCGCGAGCTCAATATCGGCGGGGGCTATGAGCTTTGATACGGCGTCCGGAAAAAGCTCCGGCGACGCCGTGTCTACGGCTACGATGGTTTCGGGGACGAAGCCGTCCGGCGCGTGAAATTTTTCGATGAACGGCAGATATCGCGCCGTCGTCTCCGCGTTGTTTACGGCGTATGCCGTCTTACCGGCGGCGCGGAGCGCGGAGGCGAGCGCCGCGGCGGAGCCGAGCGTGTCCCCGTCCGGGCGGCGGTGCGTGATGATTAGAAAGCGGTCGCGCTCAGACAGCCAGGCGGCGCATTCGTCTATCGTTATCGTAGTCGTCATTTCTTAAAGCTCCGTTTCAGGCGTCGTCGCCGCTTCATCGTCGCCGGGCTCTTCCTCCGGAGTGATGTTCAGCTCTGAAATTATTGAGTTTATCCGCGCGCCGCGCTCGATGGAGCGGTCGAGGTGGAAGATGAGCTCCGGAACGGCGCGCAGGGAAAGCGACGCGCCGAGCTCGCGCCGCAGATAGCCGGACGCGGATTTAAGGCCCCGCATAAGGCTCCGTTCGTCGGAGAGCCCGAGCGCCGAGAGATAGACGTTGCAGTATTTCAGATCGCCCGTCGTCTCCACCGACGTCACGGAGAGCAGCCCCTGATTTACGCGCGGGTCCTTTACGCCGCGCAGAAACGACGCGACGGCGCGCTCGATGTCCGAATTTATCCTTTGCATCCTGTTTGAAGCCATTTTTCTCTCCCCCTCGGCCTTTCGTCCTTTGCGCCGCCCTGTCTATTCCCTGATCTGCTCCATAACGAAGGCCTCTAAAATATCGCCCTCGAGGATATCGTTGTATTTTTCGACGGTTATGCCGCACTCGTAGTTCGACGCGACCTCGCGCACGTCGTCCTTAAAGCGGCGAAGCGAGCCGATGGCGCCCGTATGAATTATCTCGCCGCCGCGGATGACGCGGAGCATACAGCCGCGCTGAATTTTCCCGTCCTGAACGTAAGAGCCCGCGACGACGCCGATATTCGACACGGTTATTATCTGGCGCACCTCGGCGTGGCCGATAATCGCCTCGCGGTATTTCGGGGCTTTCAGCCCGCGCACCGCCGCCTCGATCTCGCGGATGCAGTCGTAGATTATGCTGTGCCGGCGGATATCGACGCCGCTCCTCGCGGCGGAGTCGCGCGCCGCGTTATCCGGCTGCACGTTAAAGGCTATTATGACGGCGCCGCTCGTCGCGGCGAGCATAACGTCCGATTCGCTGACCGCGCCGACGGCGGAATGGATGACGCGCACGCGCACCTCGTCCCCGGAAAGCTTTTCGAGTGAGGTTTTCAGCGCCTCCGCGGAGCCCTGCACGTCGGCCTTTATGATAATATTGAGGTCCTTCAGCTCGCCCTGCTGGATTTTCGCGAAAAAGTCGTCGAGCGAGACCTTTACCTCTACCACGCCGGCGTTCTTGCGCTCGGCGCGGCGCTGCTCGGCCAAATCGCGCGCCATACGCTCGTCGGATACGGCGTTGAACTGCTCTCCCGCCTCCGGAACCTCCGACATTCCGGTGATCTCCACGGGCACGGACGGCCCGGCCTTAGTTATCTGCTCTCCGCGGTCGTCCGTCATGACGCGCACGCGCCCGACGGCTGTCCCGGCGATTATGAGGTCTCCCGTATTCAGGACGCCGTTCTGGACGAGAGCCGTCATAATGGGGCCGCGTCCCCGGTCGAGGCGCGCTTCTATCACGGCGCCGCGCGCGAGGCGGTTTGGGTTCGCGCGGAGCTCGCCCATTTCCGCCGTCAGAACTATCATTTGCAGAAGATTTTCTATGCCCTCGCCCGTTTTCGCCGAGACGGGGCAGATTATTGTGTCGCCGCCCCATTCCTCGGATACGAGGCCGTGTTCGGTGAGCTGCTGTTTTATCTTGTCAATATTCGCGCCGGGCGCGTCTATCTTGTTTATCGCGACGATGATCGGTATTTCCGCGGCCTGCGCGTGATTTATAGATTCCACAGTCTGCGGCATCACGCCGTCGTCCGCCGCGATAGTCAGCACGGCGATGTCCGTCACCATCGCGCCGCGCGCGCGCATAGCCGTGAACGCCTCGTGCCCCGGCGTGTCGAGGAAGGTTATCGGGCTGCCGTTTATCGAGACTCTGTAAGCGCCGATGTGCTGTGTGATACCGCCCGCTTCGCCGGAAGCGACGTCGGACCTGCGTATCCTGTCGAGCAGCGACGTTTTGCCGTGATCGACGTGCCCCATGACGACGACGACGGGCGCGCGCGGCAAAAGCTCGTCGTCCGAGTCCTCGCGCACGTCGATAAGGCGGTCCTCTATCGTCATCACGACCTCGCGCTCGACCTTACAGCCGAGCTCGATAGCGACAAGCGCCGCCGTTTCATAGTCGATAATTTCGGAAACGGACGCCATCACGCCGAGCTTCATCAGGTTTTTCACGACCTCCGCGCCGCTCTTCTTCATACGCGAGGCGAGCTCTCCGACCGAAATTTCGTCGGGGATCGCGACCTTGAGCGGAGCTTTTTTCGCGATTTCAAACTGAAGGCGCTGCATCCTGTCGCGCTCCTCGGCGCGGCGCTTGGCCGTGGACGCCATCGTCGGCGTTCTCGTCTGATTTTTCTTGTTGAATTTTTCCCGGCCGCGCTTCATATTCTCGGCGCGCTCCGGCACGAGCCTATCCAGCCGGTCGTCGTATTTCGCGATATTCATAGTCGCGCCCGAGGTGTCTATGACGCGCTTCTCCGGCGCCTGCCGGGGGACGAACTGGCGCGGCTTCTCCTCACGCTTAGGGGCGGCGGCGCCTGTTGCGGCCGGCGCCTGAGCCGCGGGCGGCGGCGCTGACGGCTCGCCCTCTCCAGCGGCGGCGGCAGCGGCGGGCTGCGGCGCCGATATGTCGAATATCTCCTCTATGGTTTCGATCTGGTTGCCCATCGTGACGCACTGAAAAATAACGTCAAGCTCCTCCGAAGTCAAAACCTGCATATGGTTCTTCGGGGCTGTGGCGTATTTTTTCAGTATTTCCGCTATGGTTTTGTTGGAGACGTTGAGGTCCTTTGCCACCTCATACACTCTGTATTTCATCATCGTACTCATTGTTTTAACCTCCCTGTCCCGGCGTCGTTGTCCGATTTAATGTCTCCGACGGTATCCGATTTAATGTCTTCGGCGGCGATTTGCCGCAAGCCGCGCAGTCCGCCCCGCACGCTTTGCCGCAGGCCCCGCGGCCTGACTTGCCGCCTCGCTTTCGCGCCGTTCTCGCCCGTCTTCGCGTCAGCTCCCGCGCGGCGTTCTCGCGCAGAGCCTCCGCGAGGGCCGCGTATTTTTCGGGATCGCGCTCCGAAAGCCGGGACGCGACGCCGAAGGCGAGGCCCGCGTCCGTAATGGCAATCGTCCCCGGCAGCCCGCGCCCTATGACTCGGGCAAGCTCGAGCTTTGACGCGCCGAGCTCCGCGTAGGCAATGCCGCCCGCCGCCGCGGCGGCGCCCGCGCGGCGCTTTGACACTTCCGAGGCATCCGACGCCGAAAGTATCAGCCGCGCCTTCCGCCCCCGCGCGGCGGCGGAGACGGCGTCCCCGCCGATTTCCAGCAACCCCGCTTTTTTCGCTATTCCTATCAAGCTAAGCGTTTTGTTCATTCTCCGCCTCCATCTGTTGCCGCAGAGCGGCTATAATATCGTCCGACACGGCTTTTCCGAGCGCGCGCGCCAGCGCCCTTGACTTCGCGGCGCGTTTCAGGCATTCCGCGCTGCGGCATATATACGCCCCGCGCCCGTTCGCGCGCCCGCGCAAATCGAGCGTAAGCTCTCCTTCAGGAGAGCGCACGACGCGCAAAAGCTCCTTCTTCGGCTTCATTGTGCGGCAGCCGAGGCATTGGCGCATCGGGATTTTTTTCTGGGCGTTTTGGGGCGTTGACGGCAATTTTGTTACCTCCGGAAAAATTTTTCGGAATTGAGCTGGATATTCTTAATACTGGGACTGCGGCTTGATGTCTATCTTATAGCCCGTCAGCCGCGCGGCGAGGCGCACGTTCTGCCCCTCTTTTCCGATGGCGAGCGAGAGCTGCGAATCGGGGACGATGACGCGGCAGGAGCGCTTCTCGTCGAGCAGCGTAACGCTCGTCACGTCGCTCGGCGCGAGGGCCGCGGAAATGTATTCGACGATCTCCTCGCTGTATTTCACAATGTCGATCTTCTCGCCGTTCAGCTCGTCCACGACGGCGTTGACGCGCGACCCGCGCGGCCCGACGCACGCGCCGATAGGCTCGACGGACGAATCGTTCGTCATCACGGATATCTTTGTGCGCGAGCCCGGTTCGCGGGCTATGCTTTTTATCTCGACGATCCCCTCGGCTATCTCCGGTACTTCTAACTCGAAAAGCTTTTTTACAAGCCCCGGATGCGTGCGGGAGATCAAGACCTGCGGCCCGCGCGTCGCCTTGCGCACCTCGACGACGTAGACCTTTATATAGCCGCCCTCGTGCATACGCTCGCCGGGGATGCACTCCGCCGCGGGGAGCAGCGCCTCCGTGTACTCGGTGTTCGACGTTATCGCGATCGAAACGCCGCCCGTCCTCGGATCCGCCTGGGTGATCGTGCCCGTCAATATTTCGTGCTCCTTCGACGTGAATTCGTCGTACACCATACTGCGCTCGGCCTCGCGTATGCCCTGGATGATGACCTGCTTGGCGGCCTGCGCCGCTATGCGCCCGAACTTGCGCGCGTCGATCTCCTCGCGGACGACGTCGCCGGCCTTATAGCGTTTATTTATTTCACGCGCCGCCTCGAGCGAAATTTCGGTCTCGGGGTTTTCGGGCTCCTCGGCGACCGTGCGCTCAATGTACATATCGATCGTGTTTTTCTTGGGATTCAGCACGACGTGCGCCGCCTCGGCCGCCTCCGGCATATCCTTTCTCAGCGCGGCGAGCATCGCCTGCTCGATCCTGTCGAGTATATACTCTTGGGATATGCCCTTCTCGCTCTCAATATCGGCAATCGCCGAGAAAAATTCCGCGTTAACAGTCGCGCTCATAGTTATGACCTTTCCTTTTCCTTATCAGTATGACTCAGACTTATGACCTAAGCTTATCAGCTCAGCCTCAGCTTCACGTTCGCGATCTCGCTTTTCGTGAATTTCTCCGTCTCGCCGCCGACGTCAAGCGTGACGTCCCCGCCGCCGTACCCCGAGAGCAGCCCGACGTACTCGCGCTTTCCGTTCCTCGCGCCGTAGAGCTTGACCTCTACGAGGCTGCCGAGGAAGCGCTCGAAATCCGACGGGCGGCGCAGGCTCCGCTCTAAGCCCGCGGAGCTGACCTCAAACGTGTAGCCCTCGTCCGGGAAAATCGACTCCCGCTCGTCGAGCAGCGGATCGAGCGCGCGGGATACGGCCTCACAGTCGTCGATCCCGACTCCCGTTCCGACATCCTTGGGCGCGTCGATATACACGCGCAGAAAATAATTTCCGGCTTCCCTGACGAACTCCGCGTCCCAAAGCTCCAGCCCGCGCTCTTTGAGGATAGGAAGCGCCAGCTCCGAGACGATATCAGCTATTTTTTTGCTCATTTTCCTATCCCTCCGGTCTTTTTGCAGGCTTCCCGTCGTGCAATAAAAATGAGTGGGGACTCCCACTCACAGCTCCGAAACAGCACCCCGTACATCTCTTCGCGCGTTTCTCGCATACGCCCGGCATACTCTCTCACATACTCACCAGCTCACCAGCCTACACATCGGAGTGATTATACCACACAACGCGCGGATTGGCAAGAGTTTTTTTCTTGTGCTTTTTTCTTCCCGGCTTGCGTTTCCGCCCGGCGTATGCTAAAATGCGGGATATGGATATTAAAACCGACCTGAAAAAAGAATTTATAGAGCTTATGCTGTCCGCCAACGCCTTGAAATTCGGCGATTTTATCGCCAAAAGCGGACGGCCTACGCCGTACTTCATAAATTTCGGGAGCTTTCGCACGGGAGCTCAGATATCGCGCCTCGGCGATATGTACGCCCGGCTTATAGCGGACTCCGGCGAAACGCCCGACGTGCTTTTCGGCCCGGCGTATAAGGGCATCCCGCTGTGCGTCGCGGCGGCAGGCTCCTTATGGCGCAACCACGGGCGCGACATTCCGTATTGCTTTGACCGTAAAGAGGCGAAGGATCACGGCGAGGGCGGTATGATAGTCGGCCACACGCCGGTAAGCGGAGAGCGCGTCGCCATCATAGAGGACGTCACGACGGCGGGTACGTCAGTGAGGGGAACGAACGCGCTGCTCCGGGACACTATGGGACTGGACGTGAAAATCTCCGCGCTGTACGTCGCCGTGGACCGGTGCGAGCGCGGCGCGGGCGAGCAACTGGCGCTTGACGAGCTGAAAAGCAAATACGATATCAATATATATCCGATAGTAACCGCTTGGGATATCGTAGAATACCTGCCGCGCGGCGATAAGCGGCGGGCGGCTATAGAAGCGTATCTTGAAGAATACGGCGCCGGGGCGCCGCGCGGCTGACATAAATATGGACGAGACGCCGCGCGGTCCGAAAAACGAAAACGAGAGCATCCACGGCGGGCACCGCGCCCGCCTGAAACGCCGCTTCCTCGCGCACGGGCTCGACGGCTTCGACGATCACACGATACTCGAGCTGCTGCTGTTTCACGCCGTCCCGCGCGGGGACACGAACCCGGCGGCGCACGCGCTGCTCGCCCGTTTCGGCTCTCTCGCCGACGTGTTCGACGCGCCGGTGTCGGAGCTCACAAAGGTCGCCGGAGTCGGTGAGGCGTCGGCGCTTTTGATCAAGCTTGTACCGCAGATCGCGCGGCGGCATTTGATATCGCGCGCGGCGGACGATAAGACGCTGCCGTCGCCGAGGGCGGCGGGGGAGTATATCCTGCCGTATTTTTTCGGCGAGCGCGACGAGGTCGTGTATATGATATGCCTCGACGACAGGCGAAAGGTCCTCGCGACGCGGCTTATATCACGCGGCGGAATAAATTCCGCGAACGTCAGCGCGCGGAAAATAGTCGAAACGGCACTGTCTCTGAACGCCTCGCGCGTAATTTTAGCGCATAATCATTTAAGCGGCGCGCTTATCCCGTCGCGGGAGGATATCGCGGCGACGAAACGCGTTTCCGCCGCGCTGCGCGCCGTGGATATAACGCTGGACGACCACATCATAGCCGGCATCCGGGATTTTATGACGTTCGCCGACAATGGTGTGCCGCTGGAATAGCGGCGTACTACTGTCGGCGAACTCTCATTTAACGTGCCTGCGGGCACGGGGAACGCCGCGCATTGCGCGGCGACGTTGCGCGGTGACGTTGCGCGAATGCGCGGACCCTGCGCCCGAAGGTGCGTTAAATCACAAGTGAGCGCGCGTGCGCGCTTACGACGCGGACCCTGCGCCCGCAGGCGCGTTAAATCACGAGCGAGTACGTAAAGCGTGCTCGCTCGTTGCCCGTCACAGCCTCCGAAAAAAATTTTTCAAAAAGACTATTGACATTCACAATATTATATGATATATAATATTACGTCATCAAGAAAGGAGAGATTCTATGACTATCAACGCGACAGGCGCGCTGCTCGATTTATGTGTGCTGTCGGTCACCGCGCGCGGGGACGCGTACGGGTACGCGCTCACACAGAGCGTGAAAAAAACGCTCGACGTGTCGGAATCGACGATGTACCCCGTTATGCGGCGGCTGCAAACGCAGCAGTATCTCGAGACGTACGACACGCCGCACGACGGACGCAACAGGCG
>JAISAA010000049.1 GCA_031266955.1 Oscillospiraceae bacterium
CCGTCCGTTGCGCTTATGAAATCGCAATCATCACTTATTCTATACACACGAAATGGGGGTGTTATTTTGGCGCGAAAAGAAGCGAACACAGCCAAACCCGACGCTCTCCCCATGCTGAAAACCACCCAGCAAATGAGCCGTGTCAGCGGCATTGGCGAAAACAAGCTCCGTGAGCTTATGGATAAAGGCGAACTTGAATTTGTCCAAAATGGCAACCGCCGCTTGATAGCCGACGCCGCCATTTGGGACTGGTACAACCGTGCCAAAACCACGGCGGCAAAGGGGGCGTGACTATGGCGGTACAGGCGAGAACCGTTCAGAACAAGCGCGACATCAACGGCGTGTTGACGGGCAAGGCCGGAACCGTCTACGACGTGAATATCAAGTATAACGCGCCGGGCGGCAGAAAGACCTACGCAAAGAAAGGCTTTGCAACGAAAAACGACGCTTTGCGGCATGAGGCCGAAATGCGGACGAAATTCCAAAATCCGAATTATGCCGCGTCCGTTCAGGTACAAAGCAAACAGACCGTGAGCGCGTATCTCAATGAGTGGGTGGAAACCTATGCGCGGACAAACTTGCGCCCAAGCACTTATGACGGCTATAAACGCACGATAGCGAATTACATCAATCCGTATATCGGCAATGTTCCGCTCAATCAACTCGCGCCGTCTATGGTGGATAAGATGTTCCGCGCGATTATGGATAAAGGCTTGAAGCCCGCTACGGCGGCGGGAGCGAAGCGGGTGTTGAGCGTCGCGCTCGGCCACGCCCGCAAATACCGCTACATTGAAACCAATCCCGCCCGCGATACGCTGACCAAGTTTGGCAAAGGCGACAAGACCCCCGACCCGTACACGCCGGAACAGATGGCCGCGCTCATGCGGCGCGTGGCGGGTACGGAATGGGAAATGCCCGTTGTACTCGGAGGGCTTTACGGGTTGCGCCGCTCGGAAATACTCGGCTTGCGGTGGCAGAACGTAGACCTTGAAAACAACACGTTCGCCGTTGTGGAGCAGTTGCCGTTTAAGGTGCCGCCCAAGACAACCATTATTGAGCAAATGGCCCCGCCGAAGTCCAACGGCAGGACATTGCCGATTACCGACATTGCGCGTCCGTTCTTTGAACGACAGCTTTTCTATCAAGCGGAGCAGAAGCAAAAGACAACAGAGAACGGTAAGCCATATTATTACAACGGGCTTGTCGTGTCCAAGCCGGACGGCGCACCCATGTACGCGAATTGGATTTCGTCGGGCTTTGGCAAGCTGCTTGAAGAAATTGATATGCCGCATATTCGATTTCATGACCTCAGACACACGGCGGCAACCAATATGCACCAGTTGACGGGCGACTTCTACACCACGGGCGAAGTGTTAGGGCATACGCTCGCGGGGATCGGCGCGTCACTCGGCCTGTCCATGAACTTTGAGGCGGTCACGGCGCGGTATGTGGACGTGAGGCTTGAACGCAAAAAGGAAGTGCTTGACCTCTACCACGCCGCCGTCCACGCGGCGGGCGGGCAGACGGAAAAGGAATCGGAGAAGTCAAAACCGCCAAAGGCAAAAAGGCACGAAACGGAGTTGTAAATCACGCAAGTCTTTACAATTCCTTGCCGCTTCTTATATCTCCTTACGAAGCTCAGGCACCATTTTGGCACCACGCGCCGATTTTTGGCGCGTGAGCGGACGCAAAAAGAGAACGGGCAAGCCCGCGCAAACGTAGTGCTCATGCGGGTTTGCTCGCTCCCATTAGATTGTCCGGCTCAAAAACGCTGTTTGGATGTGGCGCGAAAAAATACTATTTTTTATGTCCGCAAACAGGAACCGCGGCGGTTCGCCGCGCTTTTCGATATCGCAAAATTTTCTCACAAGCGCCGGGACGATAAGCCGTCTCCTGCGCCTGACGTCTATATCAAAGGACGATCACGTGATAGAAATCGGCGCCGGCAAGGGCCACATCACGCGCCGGCTCGCGCATATGTGCCGGCGTCTGGACGCCTATGAGATAGACCCGGGGCTTTGGCCCGCGCTGCTCGCCCTGCGCGAGGCCGCGCCCAATTTGACCGTTAAGCGGCAGGACTTTCTGACCGCCGCGCTGCCGCCGGGCGGCGAATATAAGGTGTTCGGCAACATCCCGTTTTCCCGAACCTCCGATATTATAAAAAAGCTGACAAACGCGAAAAATCCCCCGATAGAGGCCTGGCTCTTGATGGAGCACGGCGCCGCGAAGCGCTTTGCCGGCGCGCCGCAGGCGCGACGCGACACGCTCGGCTCGCTTTTGATAAAGCCGTTCTTCGACTCCCGAATCGTTTGCCGCGTCCCGCGCTTTGAATTTCATCCCGCGCCGTCTGTGGACGCCGCGCTGCTGCACCTCGTGAAAAAGACGCCGCCCGATATTCAGGCGACGCAAAAGCGCGAATTTGAGCGATTCATAGAGCGTGGTATGCGCTACGGCGCCGAGTCCCAGCTCACGAAAAGGCAGATTGGCGCGGCGCTGAGGCTCGCAGGGCTGCCCGATACACGGCAATCGGCTTTAATGCGGTATGTCCAATGGCTATGCCTTTTCCGATATTATCTCGCGCTGCGCGGGAGTGATAAGCCTTCAAAATAAAATAAAGCATCGGGGAAATAATATCTTGTACATCCGGCTTTTTTGCCGGACGGCCAAACAAGATAATGTAGCGCTTTGCGCTATTGGAGCTGATATTTTTTGAAAGCGATCATTCTTGCCGGTGGCGAGGGTACGCGTCTGCGCGCCATAACGGGCGACCTGCCGAAGCCGATGGTTCCGATATTGGGCGAGCCCGCCTTAGCGCATATAATACGCTTCCTGCGCCGTAACGGTATCACCGAGGCGCGCCTCGCGCTGCGCTATATGCCGCGCGCCGTTACGGACCATTTCGGCGATTCGTTCGAGGGCGTCGCGCTGACCTACAGTGTCGAGACCGAACGGCGCGGCACCGCGGGCGCCGTGCGCGACTGTGCCGTGCGCGAGCACGGCACTGATATTATCTGTGAACTCAGCGGAGCTGAGTTCAACGCCGTGCGCGAGCGCGGCACTGATATTATCTGTGAACTCAGCGGAGCTGAGTTCAACGCCGTGCGCGAGCGCGGCACTGATATTATCTGTGAACTCAGCGGAGCTGAGTTCAACGCGGATTTTATCGCCGGAGGCGGCGATTTCCTCGTCGTGCCCGGCGACTGCATATGCGATTTTGACCTGACGGAGCTTTTCGCGTTCCACCGCGAGCGCGAAAGCGAGGTCACGATAGCTCTTCATTCCGTGCCGGAGCCGACGGAATACGGGCTTGTCGTATGCGCTCCCGGCGGCAGGGTCGGAAAGTTCGCGGAAAAGCCCGCGTGGGAGGGCGTCGTGACCGACACTGTCTCGACGGGTATTTACGTTTTGTCAGAGTCCGTCCTGCGCGATATCCCGAGGCGCGGCGAATACGACTTCGCGCGAGACCTGTTTCCCAAACTTTTGGCGAGTAACAGAAGTCTGTACGGCTTCGCCCCGCGCGGCTACTGGCGCGATATCGGGACGCCGGACGCGTATTACGAATGTATCCGCGACGCGCGGGACGGACGCGTGAAGTTAGGCCACGGCGCGCCGTTTGACGCGCTCTCCGGCGGCGCGGACGTCGAGCTCCCGCCGGCGGCGCGGGCTCCGCTCGAATTCACAAGGCGCGGCGAAATAACGGGCAGGCTCGGCGAGCATTTTCTCGCCTCGGACTGTCTTTCGCTCGGGCTTGCCGCGGGGGCGTTCGGGCGCGTCGGGATCGGCTTTGCCGGGGGCGGCGCGGCGCGGGTCGTCGCGGAGCTTATTTCATGCGGCGTGAACGCGTCGGGCGGGACCTCGTTCTCGCACGACGGTGAAACTGTTTCGGAGGCGGCGTTCGCCGCGCGGGGTCTCGCGCTCGCGCTGTCTATTTTCGCGTCGCAGCGCGGGGCGGAGGTCAAAATCAGCTTTATCGGGGAGGACGGGGCCGCGGTTTCCCGCGCCGACGAGCGCCGTTTACTCAGCCCGGCTCCGCCGACGCCCGAGAGCTTCGGCGACGCGCGGCGCGTGTCCGGCGTCGGGGCGTTCTACGTCCCGCATCTCGCAAAAATCGCGCGCGGCGCTTTATCGTCCGATTCGCCGCCGGATGCAATGAATATCATTATAAAAGGCTCCGGCGCGGCGGCGGGAGCCCTGAGAGAGGCGCTGGAGCTCACCGGAGGTTATCGCCTCTCGGAGCGGGCGGGCGGCGCGGCGGAATTTGAGCCCTCGCCCGACGGGACGTCGTGCTCCGCGCGCGGCGAAAGCGGAACGGAGATAGACCACGCCCGGCTTATCGCTATCGCCGCCGCGGCGCATTTTGAGCTCGGACGCGGCGCGCTTATCCTGCCGCCGGACGCACCCGAAATTATCGGCGTCCTTGCGGAGCGCGCGGGGGCGGAGCTTATACGCTCGTGGCGCGGCGCAGCGGAATGGAGCCTTGACGGGCTCGCGCTCGCGGCGGAGCTTTGCGCCTTTATGCGCTCGCGCGGGGCAAGCCTTGACGATTTGAACGCAAAAATACCGCGCTTTGCTCTCGCGGAGCGCGAGATACCGGTGCGCCTCGGACGCGGCGCGGTGATGCGGAAGCTCTCGGCGGACGCCGAGGCGGGGGATATGCTCGATTCCGGGCTTGTTCTGCGCCCAGCCGCCGCAGGCGATAAAATTATCGGCGGTATCGGCGTCGTGACCCCGTTGCGCCGCGACGGAGCTTTGCGCGTGCGCGCGGAGGCGGATTGCGCGAGAAACGCCAAAAGGCTGTGCGCGGAGATAGCGCGGCGCGTCCGCGCGGCGGATGTAATTTAACGTGCGTGCGCGCACGGGGCCCGCCGCGCTTGCGCGGCGGACGCGCGTTGCGGCGGTGGACAAAACGCCCCCGGAGCTTTGGGCTCCGGGGGCTGCGCTGTTCTGGCCTATGTGGGATTTCCGGTTTTAACCGGGACCTGCTGGTGTTTCCTCCGTAAATGTTATCGTTCCCGCGCCGGAGAGCGTCACCACGTTGTTCGCAAGAACCAATATCGCACCGTCAGGTATGCTCGCTTGGTCTTCGCGATTTGTTGCATCATAAAACGTCAGAGCATTGTTAACATCCGTAAAGTGGGTTGCAACGAGCCTGACGGATTCGATAGCGTTCAGCAGTATCGGCTCGCCCTCGCCGATTGTTACGGAGAAACCGGCTGACAACTCGACCATTCTCGCGTTGCTCAGGTTCACCCACGTGTGATTTCCCGCAGCGCTCCGCTTCAGCGTTATGGAGCCTCCTTCTATAAGCTCCACCGTCGAAGCGTAGACGTTCAACACGCCGCCGCTGTCAATTACGAAATCGCCCTTTACCGTAAGCTTGTAGTCGTCCCATAGCGAATAGTCCGTGCTGAGCGTAACCGTGCCGGACTCGATCGTGTAATGAACCCCGGTAACGCTCATCGTCGCGCCGGAGTCGAGCACAAGCTGATCTGTGACGGCTCTTGCGCCAAATTGGAGGAACGACCCGGAAGTCCAAGTGATTTTGCCCGACAGGAGGTATTTTTCGCTCCAGAAGGTGGAGTTACCCGCTTCATTTATTTTCGCTGTGCCGGTGCTCGCGACGTCGATTTTACCGTTCGCCGCTACCGTCAGCGCTCCGGCGCCGTCGACAGTCAAGGTTCCCGCCACGGTCAATGTTCCATTGACCGTCAACGTACCGTTGACGGTGAGGGTTTTGCCGCTGGGGATCGTCACCATAGAGGCTGTGGGAATTTCTAATGTGGTTTGCGTAGCTATGGTGGCGGTTGCTACATTCGCCTCGTAGTGAAACACCACGTCGCTGTAATCAATTATGACCGTGTACGGGGTTTCCTCGTCGTGTTCAACTTCGATGGTTACTTTCTTTGTCGTCGCGCCGCTCCACAGCCCGATGCTGGTGACGAGATCGCCGCCCTCCGTGTTGTCCCTTGTCGAGGTATATATGTTGTAGCTGGTTCCGGAGTAGCGGTGTTCAGTATCATTTTGTCTGAATGTTGATGTGAACATCGCTTCGTAAACCGGGTTTGTCGTTACCGTTTTCGTTACCTTTGCGGCGGGAATAAATCCGGAGAGCGACACCGTTCCGAAGAAGCCGGTCTTGTTTGTGTTTATGGTGTCCATATTGCCGATGTAGTTGTCTTTGAACTTTCCATCGTTGACATTGTCGCCCCATACGGCGGCGGCAACCGGCCCGGACAGTTTGATCGTGTATTCATCCGCCTTTGCCGACGTCTGCTTAACTTCGGCTGTTAAGTCGGTGAGATTTGAGAAACCCAATCTTGCGTTGTCCGCGAGAGCGAATTTAGTTGACGTTATAGGATAAGATGGACCGGTATAGCCTATATCGCCGCCGCTTGAGCCTGTCGATGAGCCCGACGTCGTGCTCGACTTGCCGGGGTCTACCTTGCCGGTAGAGGTCGTGACCGACCCGGCGCCGGAGTCAACCGTTACCTTCGTGCCGCTTGTCTTGACCTCGACGCCCGTTTTCGCGTCCTCAGTCACCGTAACAGCCGTGACCTTGCCCGCGCCGCTGAGCTTGACGTCGGAGGCTTCGATCGTCGCCGCCGTCACCGTCGCGCCCGAGGCTACCGAGACTGTGGCTTTCGTCTCGACCGTGAGGCTCGTTATCGCTGCGCCGGACGAAATTGTCAGTGCCGCGTTCTCCGCCGCGATTTCTACCGCCGCGGCTTTTGCCGAGATCGTGACAGTCGTCGTTGCGGTCACTTCCGCGGCGGCGACTTCGCCCGTTGCGGAAACCTCCGTCGCCGGAGCGACTTCGATTTTTGCGATCTCCGCGCCGTTCGTCGTCGCGACGGTCGCTTTGCTCTCCGCTATTACTGTTACTGTGCCGATTGTGGCGTCAACGCTTTCTACGACGAAGCGCGCCGCCTGCCCGAACGTCTTGGCGATAGTTACTTTCGGAATGCTGCTCTTGCCTTTGATGTGTATCGAGTTCGCGCCGCCGCCGAAGATGACGAGGCGGCCGTTTACCGTCACTCCGTCAAGCGTAATGTCGCCGTCACCTACGCCCTGCGCGATGATGAGGTCGCCCTCTATCACGCCCTCGCTGAGCGTTACGCCGCCCTTGTTGAGAATTACGCTCTTTGCCGATTCTGCGGCTTTGTTTTCCTTGACGATGTCCGTCACGGCATTGTCCAGCGCCTGCATTATCTGCGCGCGGCTGAACGTGCCTGACGGCATAAACTCGCCGTAGTCGTTGCCGTTGAAGATGCCGGCCTTGCCGAGCGCCGCTGCGTAGGGCTTGTACTCGGATGAGATCGCGTAGTCGTCCGAGAACTTTGACGCTCCGGATACGGGAGCGATCCCGAACGCCTTTGCGACGATCTTTGCCGCGAGCTCGCGGGTAAGCGGAAGCGCAGCTTCGCTTGCTTCGATAGCTCCCGCCGCGACTGCTTTGCGCACGGCTTCCTCGCCCCACGTGCTGGAATAGCCGGAGAGTGAGCCGGTGTAGCTCTCCGTATACCCGAACGTGTTTACGAGTATCTGTGCGAGCTGCGTCACGTCGAGCTCCCCGTCGGGATCGAACGTGCCGAGGTCGTTGCCGTGGAGCACGTCGTAGGCGCTCCATTTCTCGATGGCTGTTTCTCCCCAGTGTCCCGAGATATCGGGATACGCGGGGGCCGCCGTTGCCGTTATCGCTATGCCGAGAAGCATCGCGAACGTCAGCGTCAGCGCCAATAGCTTTACTATTGGGCTTTTCCTGG
>JAISAA010000116.1 GCA_031266955.1 Oscillospiraceae bacterium
CCGGCCCCGTCGTTCACCTTGAGCGTTGGGCTGTCCCCGGCGCAAGCGGGCTGGTCGATGGATCCAACCGCGCCTCATTGGCTTTATTACCCGACTGTAGATGATGACGTCGGCACCGATGTCGGCATTGACGCGATTGCCGTAGACGGCGGCTGGATCAACGGCGTCGATGGCTATACGCAGAATGAGATCACTATCGGCGGCGGCGCGGCCCACTATTTCGTAAAAGTCGTGTACAGCAACTATACATGGAACGCCGCTTCAACGCTGAAGCTGACTCTTGCTCCAAAAGGCGACGGGACCGGCAGCATAGATGTCGAGCCGCTGACCGCAGACCTTGACCGCTTCTTCCTCGATGAAGCGAACAATACCGTCTACTATTTCGGCGGCGCGACGATCGCCACGGGGCTCAGCGCCAACGGCACGGCCCCTTGGCTGCAGAACGCGCGGTTCGCGGCCGGCACGATGGACATCACGGCGTCAATTGTGGAAGGCAGCACGACAAAAATCTCCCAAAAGACCGGTAAGGTCGAGTGGAAAACCTTTGAAGCGCCCACGCTCACCGATAACTTGACGATCCCGGCGGACACCGTCGCCGTCATTCCCGCGGGAACGACCTTCACTGTTCCGTCCAACAAAACGCTGACTATCAAAGGTACGCTCATTGTCAACGGCACGCTTATCGGTGATGTTCAGGGCAACGGAACCACAGCAGCAGAATGGGGAAAGATCAGCTATCCTGCGACGGGTATCGGGAGCAACAGCAATCCGATGGTGATAGATACCGATGATAAATTCACCTTCGGGGGCAGTGCCTCCGCTCCGACGGTCGCATGGACAGGCGGTCATTTGCATATTGCCGCCGGAAAAGTTGTGACAATACCCGCAGGCGCGAAATGGACGTTTACAACGGGTTATAACGCCGGGGTCTTGGGAACGCTGAACGTAGTAGGTGATTTGATCGTAGCCGGTACGCTCACCGTCAGCGATGACGGCATCCTCACCGGCACGGTTCAGGGCAACGGACAACAACAATCGGACTGGGGCAAAATCAGCTACCCGGCAGTAGGTATCGGGACAACCAATCCGATGGCTATGGATACCTACGACATAATCACATTCGGTGTAGCCTCCGGCGTCAAGACGGTCACTTGGGTAGGCGGACACCTGCATATTCCCAGCGGCAACACTACGACGATACCCGAAGGCGCAGCTTGGGTGTTCACGACGAATTATTATTTGGATGTTCTGGGGACGCTGATAGTAAATGGAGCGTTTGACGTAAGCTCCGGCACAGTTATCAATACGGGCGCTCTCATCGTCGGCGCCACCGGTACGCTTAATATCGGAACCGCGGCGAGAACTGACGTATTCAACGAATTCGCGTCAATAACCGCCACGGAGGAAGGCGGCGCCGGAGCAGGTGTAAAGTATACCTCCACTGGTAGTAACTATAGCGGCGCCACATTTACCATAACCACAGGCGCGACCGTCATCCGCGGAGAGTCCGCCCCGACGCTCGGCACGCTGTACACCGGCTACACTTTCGGTGCGGACGGAAAGCTCGCTTATAGCGGCACGTAAGCGTAACAGCAGCCAGACGCAACAACGCAACTAAAAAGCGCTCCCCGGAATCAAACCTCCGGGGAGCGCTTCGTTTTGCCGCAAAACAGGAGCTCAAAAATACATCTTGTATTATACACTGACATTGTATATAATGAAGCGGTATAGCAGAGGGGGTGCGGCCGTGGGGCGCGTTATCGTCATAACCTCCGGCAAGGGCGGTACGGGGAAAACCACTACCGTCGCCGCCGTGTCGTCTTGTCTCGCCGCGCTCGGGCACAAAACGCTCGCCGTGGACTGCGACGCGGGACTGCGGAATCTTGACGTCTCGCTCGGTATGAGCGAATTCGCCGTAACGGACGTTTCCGACGTGACCGAAGGGCGGCTTTGCGTACAGGACGCCGCGCGGGAGCACCCGCAGATACCGAAGCTGTTTTTTATCTCCGCCCCGGCGCGCCGCTCTCCGTCGGAGCTTGACGCGGACGCTATGGCGGCGATGTTCGGCGAGGCTCGGGAGAGCTTTGAGTTCGTAATTGCGGATTCCCCCGCCGGGCTGGGCGTCGGTTTTACGCGCGCGGCGGCGGGCGCCGACGGGGCGGTGGTAGTCTCGCTCGGCGACAAGGCGAGCGTGCGCGGCGCTGAGCGGACGGTGGAAACGCTGCGCGGTATGGGTATTTCGGACTCAAGGCTGCTCATCAACAGGTTTGACAGGCAGGCCGCACGGCGGCTCGGAGTCACGGCGGACGACGTTATCGACCTCGCGGGGGCGAGGCTTATCGGTATCGTCCGGGAAAACGCGGCTGTTGCTATGGCTGCGGTGGCTGAAACGCCGCTCGTGCTGTACGCCCGCGGCGGCGCGGCGCGGGACTTCCTCGACGCGGCGCGGCGGCTGCGCGGCGAGGATTTGCCGATATGACCGGCGGCGGACGCTAAAAATTATTGCGGAGGATCGGTTTATGAATATCGCGCTGTTATCGCACGACAGGAAAAAAGAGCTTATGGTGCAGTTTTGCATGGCGTACTGCGGCATACTGTCCCGGCATTCTCTCCGCGCGACGGATACGACGGGCAGGCTTGTCCGTGAGGCGACCGGGCTGCCCGTCGAGCTCTATCTCACCGCGTCAATGGGCGGCACGCAGCAGATAGGCGTGCGGATCGCTTACAATGAAATCGACCTCGTGCTGTTTTTCTGCGACCCGGATTTTGAGCAGGGCGCGGAGACCGTCAACGAAATTTCGCGGCTGTGCGACAGGTACAGCGTCCCGTTCGCGTCTAACATCGCGACGGCGGAGGTTTTGATACAGGGCCTAATGCGCGGCGATCTCGGCTGGCGGGATATAGTGAATCCGAAAAAATAGCTTATTGGAGGTCGTTCTTATCAAAACGCAAAACACGCAGCGCGTGAAGCCGCGGACGCTTTCCGGCTTTATGGAGCTGCCGCCGGAGAAGCAGGCGGTTTTTGACCTGATGACGGCGCGCGTGCGCGAGAGCTTTGAGTCCTACGGCTTCGCCCCGCTCGACACGCCGGCCATAGAGTCGGCGGAGGTGCTTTTGGCAAAGGCCGGCGGTGAAACGGAAAAACAGATCTACCGCTTTACGAAGGGCGAGCACGATTTGGCGCTCCGCTTCGATCTGACCGTCCCGCTGGCGAAATACTCGGCGGCGAATTACGGCGCGCTCGCGTTCCCGTTCCGCCGCTTTCAAATCGGAAAGGTGTACAGGGGCGAGCGCCCCCAGCGCGGGCGCTACCGCGAGCTGTATCAGGCGGATATCGACGTCGTGGGCGACGGCGCGCTCGGGATATTCAGCGAGGCGGAAATACCGAGCGTCGTCTACAGCACGTTCCGCGCGTTAGGCTTAGACGGCTTCGTCATCCGGCTGAACAACAGAAAAGTGTTGAACGGCTTTTTTGAGCTTTTGGGGCTCTCTGAACGCTCCGGCGACATTATGCGCGCCGTTGACAAGCTCGATAAGCTCGGCGCCGGCAAGCTCCGCGCGCTGCTGACGGACGATTTAGCTCTGCCTCCGGACGCCGCCGATGATATTATAGAATTCGTCTCGGGCGCGGGCGACGCCTTGGCGTTCCTCGATAAATACGCCGGGCGCTCTGAGACCTTTGACGCG
The DNA here is from genome assembly GCA_031266955.1 of Oscillospiraceae bacterium. Taxonomy (GTDB): domain Bacteria; phylum Bacillota; class Clostridia; order Oscillospirales; family Oscillospiraceae; genus JAIRRO01. The sequence continues at coordinate 3,688 of JAISAA010000116.1, forward strand.
GGCGCCGCGGAGCTGCGCGAGGTCACGCGGCTTATGGAGGACCTCGGCGTCCCGAAAACGCACTATAAAATCGACTTATCCGTCGCCCGCGGGCTCGACTATTACACCGGCTCCGTGTACGAAACGACGCTGACGGCGCACCCGGAGGTGGGCTCGATCTGCTCCGGCGGGCGGTATGACGACCTGGCGGGGTATTACACGGAAAAGCGTCTGCCCGGCGTCGGGATGTCGATAGGCCTGTCGCGGCTGTTCTTCATCCTCGACGACGCGGGGCTGCTGAATCCCGAGGCGGTCTCCGCGCCGTGCGACGCGCTTATAATCCCGATGACGCCGGAGCTTTCCCCGGCGGCGCGGCTCGCGGCGGCGATGCGGGCGGCCGGTCTGCGCGTTCAGGTGTACTCCGAGGGCAAAAAGCTCGGGCAGAAGCTCGCCTACGCGAATAAGCTCGGCGTTCCGTTCGCCGTGCTGCTCGGCGAGGACGAGATAGCGGCGGGAAAGATAACTGTGCGCGATATGCGCACGGGCGAGCAGACGACGGCATCCCCCGGAATACTGACGGAGGGCATAAAGGAACGCGTCTCGGCGATGAGAAACGCGCCGCCGGTCAAGGATAAGACGCCGGCGCAATAATTTTAGACCAAAGGATCAAACACGGCTTATGGAGAATTTGAAAAATTTCAAGCGGACAAAATACTGCGGGGAGCCGCGTTTGACAGACGCGGGCGCGGAAGCTTCGGTCTGCGGCTGGGTGCAGCGGCGGCGCGACCTCGGCCAGCTTGTTTTTATAGACCTGCGCGACCGTACGGGGATTTTGCAGCTCGCCTTCGGGGACGAAACGCCGCGCGATATTTTGGAAAAGGCGCGCTCCGTCAGGAACGAATATGTCCTTGCCGCGCGCGGCGTCCTGCGCGAGCGCAGCGCCAAAAATCCCGAGCTGCCGACGGGCGAGGTCGAGCTCGAAGTAACTGAGCTTCGCATCTTATCGGAGGCGGAAACGCCGCCGTTTGAAATTCTCGACAAGACGAACGTCAACGAAGAGCTGCGGCTGCGCTACCGGTATTTAGATCTGCGGAGGCCGTCGCTGCAACGGAATTTGACCGTGCGGCACGAAATATCCCGCGTCACGCGGGAATATTTTTACGAAAACGGCTTTTTGGAGATCGAAACGCCTATGCTGATAAAGTCCACGCCGGAGGGCGCGCGGGATTACATAGTCCCCTCGCGCCTGCACCGCGGCGGCTTTTACGCCCTGCCGCAGTCGCCGCAGATATACAAGCAGCTTTTGATGCTCGCCGGCTTCGACCGCTATGTACAGCTCGCCCGCTGCTTCCGCGACGAGGACCTGCGCGCGGACAGGCAGCCCGAATTCACTCAAGTTGACGCGGAAATGAGCTTCGTCGAGGCTGAGGACGTTATGGCGATGGTCGAGGGCTATATAGTAAAGCTGTTTGACGCGGTCTTGGGCGTAAAGCTCGAAACGCCGCTTCCCCGGCTGACGTACGTCGACGCGATGGCTCGGTACGGCTCTGACAAGCCCGATATACGCTTCGGGCTGGAGCTCCGCGATATATCCGGCGCGGCGCGCGATTCCGGCTTCGCCGTATTTGACGACGCGGTAAAAAACGGCGGCAGCGTCCGCGCGATCAACATAAAAGGCGGCGCCGAGGCGCTCACGCGGCGCGAGATCGACAAGCTGACGGAGCACGCGAAGGGCATCGGCGCGCGCGGCTTGGCGTATATCCGCTGGGCGATTGAATCCGGCTCCGCCGGATTCACCAATCCTATCAATACGGGCCTACGGCCCGGAGTCGCCCGAGAGGGCGACGATGCCCCGTCCGTTTCGTTCGGCAAGCTCGTCTCTCCGGAGGTTCTTGCCGCGATAATCGAGGAAACAGGCTGCGAGCGCGGCGATGCCGTGCTGATCGCCGCGGGGCCGGACGGCGTCACGCTCCCCGTTTTGGGCGCGCTGAGGCTTCTCGCCGCGAAAAAGCTCGGGATAATACCGGACGGCTACGGCTTTTTGTGGATCACCGAGTTCCCGTTCTTCGAGAAAAACGCGGACACGGGCGAATGGGAAGCGATGCACCATCCGTTCACGATGCCGTCCGACGGCGGGCTTGACTTTATAGAATCCGACCCCGGACGCGTCACTGCGAAGGCCTATGACCTCGTCGTGAACGGTGTGGAGCTCTGCTCCGGCTCGATACGCATCAGCGACCCGGCGCTGCAAGAGCGTATGTTCCGCGCGTTAGGGCTTTCACCGGAGGATATAGAGGCCAAGTTCGGCTTTCTGACGGAGGCGTATAAATACGGCGCGCCCCCGCACGGAGGAGTGGGCATCGGGCTGGACCGGATAGCGATGATAATGTGCGCGGCGGACAGCCTGCGCGACGTCGTGGCGTTCCCCAAGGTCCAAAACGCCTCGGAGCTGATGTCCGGCGCGCCGGGAGAGGCCGACCCGAAGCAGCTCGCGGAGCTCGGAATAAAAGTCTGAAACCGCCGCGCTGAGTCAACGGCGTATTGACCGCCGGGCGCCGGAGGTGTATACTGACAATAAAAAAACGGAGGTTTATTATGCCGGCGACCGTAAATGAAAAATACTTAAAACTCAAAGAAAACCTTGCATCCCTGCCGGGGCTTGCCGTGGCGTTTTCGGGCGGGGTGGACTCCACGTTCCTGCTGAAAACGGCCAAGGACGCGATAGGCGAAAATGTTATCGCCGTGACGGCCCGTTCGTGCTCTTTCCCGGAGCGCGAGCTCAACGAGGCGCGCGCGTTCTGCGAAAGCGAGGGCGTCCGCCACGTTTTGGTGGACTCCGAGGAGCTCGACATAGACGGCTTCGCGGAGAACCCGAAAAACCGCTGCTATATATGCAAAAACGAGCTGTTCACAAAGATATGGGCCGTCGCGCGGGAAAACGGCATACCATACGTCGCCGAGGGCTCGAACCTCGACGACGAGGGCGACTACCGCCCGGGGCTGATCGCCGTCGCGGAGCAGGGCGCGCTCTCGCCGCTGCGCGAGGCCGGGCTGTACAAGGCCGAAATCCGGGAGCTGTCGCGCGCGCTCGGGCTCGACACGGCTGACAAGCAGAGCTTCGCGTGTCTCTCGTCGCGCTTTCCGTACGGGGAAACGATAACGCGGGAAAAGCTGCGCGCCGTTGACGAAGCGGAGCAGACGCTGCTCGATCTCGGTCTGCGCCAAGTCCGCGTGCGCCACCACGGTGACATCGCGCGCATCGAGACGGACGAGGAGGGCTTCCGGCTGTTTGAGGACGGCTTTATACGGAAAAACCTTTATACGCGGTTCAAAAACCTTGGCTTTACATACGTCGCTCTCGACCTGCTCGGCTACCGCACGGGCAGTATGAACGAGAAGCTGTAGGAGTGCTATTCTTTGACGGACGATGCTAAATTAGACAAAATGATAAACGAGCCGGTCGAACGGCTCATCTTGAAGCTCGCTGTGCCGACTGTGATGATAATGCTCGTGTCGGCGATGTACAACACCGCGGATACGTATTTCGTCGGTTCGCTCGGCACGGCGGCGACGGGGGCGATAGGCGTCAGCTTTTCGCTTATGGCGATAATACAGGCGACGGGGTTTTTCTTCGGGCAGGGCTCGGGCAATTTTGTGTCCCGCGCGCTCGGCGCGAAGCGGCGCGAGGACGCGGAAAAGATGGCATCCACGGGCTTTTTCCTCGCGTTCGCGTTCGGATGCCTGATCGCGATATTCGGCACGATATATATACGCCCGCTCGCGCTCGCGCTCGGCTCGACGACGACGATTCTGCCCTACGCGGTGGACTATCTGCGGTTTATACTGCTCGGCGCGCCGTTTATGGTGAGCTCGCTGGCGCTTAACAATCTGCTGCGGTTTCAGGGGAGCGCGGTTTTCAGTATGATAGGCCTGGTCTCCGGCGCGGCTTTGAACATCGCGCTCGATCCGCTGTTCATTTTCGTCTTCGACCTCGGCGTGGCGGGCGCGGCGCTTGCAACTATGATAAGCCAGCTCGTCGGCTTTATACTGCTGCTTTCCGGCTGCTTCCGCGGAGGCAATGTGCGTATCTCGATAAAAAGCTTCGCCCCGAGCGCCGCCCGCTGCTTAGAGCTCGCGCGCGGCGGCACGCCGAGCCTTTTGCGCCAGGCGATGATGAGCGTATCGACGATAATACTCAACAACTCGGCGAAGGAGTTCAGCGACGCCGTGATAGCCGCCTCATCCGTCGTCACGCGCGTTGTGATGCTGTCGGGTTCCGTTATGCTCGGGCTCGCGCAGGGGTTTCAGCCCGTGTGCGGCTTCAATTACGGCGCGGGAAGATTTGACCGCGTGAAGCGCGGGTTCCTGTTCTGCGTAATAGCGTCGGGCGCGCTTTTGGCCGTCGTCGGCGCGTTCTGCTACATATTCGCGCCGAATATAATAGCGTTTTTCCGGGACGACCCGGACGTCATAGAGATTGGGCGCTTCTCCCTGCGCGCACAGGCGTTTGCAATGCCTCTGCTGAGCTGGATCATGCTGTGCAACACGACGCTGCAAACGACGGGGCAGGCAGTTCCGGCGAGCATTTTGTCGTTCGCGCGGCAGGGCTTTTTTCAAATACCGCTGCTGCTGATACTCGTTTCCCTGATCGGCGTGCGCGGGATACAGCTCGCGACGCCGATAGGCGATTTATGCACGTTCCTGCTCTCCGTGCCGTTCGGCATAGCGGCGCTTCGACGCATGAGCGCTGAAATGAACGCCGCGCG
>JAISAA010000126.1 GCA_031266955.1 Oscillospiraceae bacterium
ACCGATTTGAAGGGACTGCCGCCCGCATTTGTTGACTTGACTTTACGTCATCGTTTTCAACTTGGGAGCGGTCTCTTCATTTGCCTAAAATCGGGTTGCGTTTCAATGCGATAAACTCCCCCGCCCTGCGCCACATTTTTTTGCGCCCGCTTTGGGCTTGCTTTGTTGCGCACTTCTTTCATGTTCCTCATCCTCCTTTATTTACCTGACTTTTTCTTCGTTTTGCCTCTTGACTTTTATTAGCAGGTTTCTTTCAACAAAGAAATGGGGCGCCCGCCGCGCAGGCGAAAACAGCACAAAAAAGTGGCAGGCTACCGGCAACACGTCGAAGCCCGGTCATAGTCTGACCGGGCTCCGTTCTGTTCTATTTAATTCGCCGCGTGTTATAAGACCTAAGCTCAGAAGCTTACTCTCTTCGCGCCAACATAATGATTTATATAATATGTGCTGTCTGTGCGGCTGATCACGACGCCCACGCGCTCCCCGGAGGCGTGAACAAACTCGCCGTCGCCCATATATATCCCAACGTGGGAAATATTTTTGCCGTTGGAGGCGAAGAACAGCAGATCTCCGGCGGCAAGCTCGTCCTTAGAAATTTTAACGCCGTCGTTCTTATACTGCCCGGCGGAATTGCGCGTCAGCGACACTCCGAAATTCTTGAAAACGTACGTCGTGAAGCCGGAGCAATCGAAGCCCGATTTCGGCGACGAGCCGCCGTACTGATAGTCGTAGCCGACGTATTGCAGCGCAAAATCCACAAGGGCATTGCCCGTGGGGGACGGCGTCGGCGCGCCGGAGGCGGAGCGCGTGGGGTTATAGCCCGAAATGATCTTCATATAATCCGAGCGCATATACCCGGTCGAGCCGTTGGATTTCACCTTATACCAGCCGTTGTTTATGCCGATGACGGCGAGCTGGTCTCCCGTGTTGTAAACGCCCAGAACTTTTTTGTCCGTCGAGGGCCCGGAGCGCATCAGAACGTCCGTGGCCGTGACTTCGCCCGTCGCGGAGAAATTTTCCGCCGTCAGAATGTCCGTGAAATATTCTGACTTGGCGTAGCCGACGATGCCGTCGTAATTTATGTAGTACCACTCGGAATTTGTGCGTTCGAGGATGACGATTATGGTCTTGTCGCCAATCGTGGAGATGATGTCGTAGTCCATTCCCGGCCCGCTGCGGATGTTCAGCAGCGAGGCGTCTACAGTGGCCGCGCCGTAGGATATCACCCCCGAGTCGGCCGAAGCGGGTATCGCCGCCGCGCACAGCGCCGCCGAAACGGCGAGCAGCATAGCGATGTATCTTCCGAATCTTTTCACGTCTGTTACCTCAGCTTGCCGGAGAGCGCGCGCTCTAACCACACGGCGCCGAGGTCAACGGCCTCGTACAGCCCGGACTTTTCTGTATGCTTGACGACGCGCTCGCGCGAGCGCAGATCGGAATCCGTGAGCTGAAGCTGTACGGAGACGCGGGACGGCAGATCGAGGTCGCCGAGCTTGCGCGTGTCCGTGATTTGCATCATAATGATGTACTTGTCCGCCATACTGCCGTAGTATATAAGGTTGTCGCGCCGGCGCAGCGGGCGCCCCTTGTACTCGAGAGCGGGTTTTGAAGCTGCTGGTGAAGTCATAAGCTACCTCCGTTGCTTGTTGTAACGGAATTGTAACACATTGTTTCCCCGTTGTCAACAGTAAATCGAGGTCTGGGAAAATATTTTGTATTTTGTCGCAAAAACGCTGTATATAGTGGACAGAATAACCCTTGCAACGCAGCGGATTGTGCCAAGAGCTGCCGAAAGCAACAATAAAAAACTTTTATCTCCGCCCGCGCGAAAAATTTTTTTACGAAAATAGCCGCGTCCGCGGCGTAAGCGCGCTGTACGCGCTCACTTGTGATTTAACGCGCCTGTGGGCGCGGGGCACGCGCATTCGCGCGACGTCGCGGCGCAGCCGCGTTCCCCGTGCGCGCACGCACGTTATATCATCCGAATATCGATGGGGGCGGCGGCTTTAACCAGCCGATGCGGTCTAGCCCGCGCGAAAGATACGGCGTCCAGAACGCCCAGTCGTGCGTGCCGGGGCCCTCCTCGTATGTGAACAAAAAGCCTGTTTCCTCAAGCGATTTTTTGACGTCCCGGTTTGGCGCGAGCAGGAAGTCCTCCGTGCCGCAGGCCATATACAGGTCTATCGGTTCGGTTTCCTCCGACATAAGCTTCGCGGCGAGTATCGCGGGGTTGCGGTCGGAGAGCATAATATTCTCGTGCTCGCCGAAGGTTTGCAAAAAGTACGCGCGGTTGAGCCCGAGGAAATTCGGCTCGTCCGTCGCGGTATCGACCTGATCGAGCACGAACGCCGAGGAAAGCGCGATTATGTGCCCGAACGTCTCGTGCCAGCGCAGTCCGTTGTACACAGCGCCGTAGCCGCCCATCGAGAGCCCCGCGATCGTCGTGTCGCCGCGCTCCCGCGAGAGCGGAAGGACGCGCCGCGTGAAATCGACGGCCTCCTTTATAAACGTGGAATATCGCGCCGCCGAGGAAGCGCCGTCGAGGTAAAACGAGTTTGAGCCGGAGAGCATAACGAACGCGAGGTCGCACCGCTGGGACAGCTCCTGTATGTTGGAGTTCAAAAGCCAGTGCGTCGAGTCGCCCGAAAAGCCGTGCAGCAGATAAACGGTTTTCCACAGGCTCCCCGCCGGGCGCGGCGGGAGCATCGGCGGAGTCTCCGCCGGGAGAAAGACGTCGAGCCGGGTGTTTCCGCAGAGAGAATTGGACTGAAAATCTATTTGCAGCCAAGCCATTTTGTTATGCCTCCCATAATTATTTTTTTGCGGCTAAGAGTTCCGCGAGTTCCGCCGCGGCGTCCGGGTTTCCGCATTTGTCTTTTACGTCGTCGAACGTGTTATAGACTCCCGCGTCATGCAGGGATTTCAGCTGCTCCGGCGCGTAGCCGAGCGATTTCAGTATTTCCTCGCTGTGCTCGCCGAGCTGTGGGGCCTTGCCGTAGGGGCGCTTTTCTGAGCCCGTCAGCTCTATAGGCTGGCGGACCATTGCGCGCTTTCCCGTGGGGTAATCCACAGCTTCAAACGCGCCGACGGCCCACGCCTGCTTGTCCTCGAGCACTTCCTCCCACACGGCGGCGACCGCGAACGGCACATCCGCTTCTGTGAATACCGCGGACCATTCCTCGGCGGTCTTTTTCGCTATGGCTTCTTCTAAAATCGCTATGAATTCCCCGTGCAGCTCGTTTTTCGTGATGGACGCCATTGTGTAGCGCTCGTTCCCGACCAGATCCGCGCGGCCTATCAGGGGCATAAACTTGGGATAGAAGATATCGAACGGCGGCATAGATATCTGAATAAACTTGCCGTCTGAGGATTTATATGTATTGTTGAACGGATTCTCGGCGACCTTGCGCGAAATGGGGTATTGCTTCCCGAGACCCTTGTACTGCGCCGCCTGGACGGCTATCGCCTGCGCGAAAATCGCGGAGTGCAGCAGGTTCACGAGCACCTTATCCCCGACTCCCGTAGTCTTAGCCTTGTGCAGGGCGACCATACATCCGGCGGCGAGGTTCATACCCGCCGTGTGGTCGCCTATGCCGGGGATCAGGTTATTAGGCTCGCTGCCCGCCTGATACAGAGTGCCGAGCATACCGCTGCGCGCCCAGAACGCCGTGAAGTCATAGCCCGGCAGGTCCTTGTCGGGGCCCGTTTCGCCGTAGCCGGTGAGGGAGCCGTAGACGAGCTTCGGGAACTTATCCTTCAAACTGTCGTAGTCGAGGCCGAGCTTTGCCAGGGCCTGCGGGCGCCAGTTCGTCAGGAAAATGTCGGCGTTCTCCAAAAGCTTGAAAAGTATCTCTTTGCCCTCCGGGGCTTTGAGATTTAAGATTATGCCTTTCTTGTGGGCGTTTTCAAGGTCAAACGTGGTGTTTTCATACGGGGAGCCGAGGCGGCCCTCCGAGACTCCGTTGAAACGGACGTTGTCGCCGGACTTAGGCTCTACCTTGATGACCTCCGCGCCGAACTCGGCGAAGAATCTTGCCGTTGCGGGCACTGCGATAAATGTGCTCATTTCGATCACTCGGATGTTTTCTAAGGGCTTTTGCGTGCTCATAGTGCTTTGTCTCTCCTTTATATTATATCGTGATTTGTATTCCGTATCGAGATGGATTTTAATTACGGGCTTACAGCCCGGTCGCCGTGTCGGCGACTTCGATACCATAGATACGGTGCGCGGGAGGATTTGTCCTATTGTAACACGGCGGCGCGGGAGACGCAAGGGAAAAAGTGGCGCGGCGCCGCTCAGCCGTTGTATATTTTCCGCACAATATCCTCGATATCCGCGCTTTTCACCTCGACGTTCTCGATTTCGCCCCGGCTGCCGGCCTCGGCGATTATATCCGAAAGCTTGCGCTTCGCGGGGTCAAAGGCGACGGAGAGCTTATCCGGCGCGCCCGCGAACGTGAATTCCGCGACGCTTTCGTCGCCGTACCGCGATTTCAGTGCGGCGGCGGAGCCGTCGAACAGCATTTCGCCCTTTGTTATGAGTATCAGGCGCTTTGCCGTGGTGTCGAGGTCTTTCATATCGTGCGAGGTGAGGATGATTGTCGTGCCGTCGCGCCCGTTGCGTTCCCGGAAAAAATCGCGGATATTCTTTTTCGCGACCACGTCGAGCCCGATAGTCGGCTCGTCGAGGAACAAAACAGGTGGGTCGTGCAGCATCGACAGCGCGATTTCCACGCGCATACGCTGGCCGAGCGACAATTGCCGTATCGGGGTCGTGAAAAACTCCCCCATCTCAAGCAGCTCGACGAAGGTTTTGACGTTGCGCTCGTACCGCTCCGCCGGAATTCTGTAGATTTCCTTGTACAGCGCGAACGTATCCGACATCGGAAGCTCCCACACGAGGCGGGAGCGCTGGCCGAACACCACGCCGATGTTCATAGCGTTCTCGCGGCGCTTTTTGTACGGCACAAGGCCGCAGCACGTGATCTCTCCGGAGCTCGGGTAGAGTATGCCCGACATCATCTTGATAGTCGTGCTCTTGCCCGCTCCGTTTTCGCCGATAAAGCCGATGAATTCGCCTTGCTTGATATCGAACGAAAGATTTTTCACCGCCTCTATAAGCCGCGAACTTTTTTTCTTGACGCGTTCGACGAGCTTGCCGTCGCGATCCGCGCCTTTAGATTGAGCTTTGTACGTTTTCGATACGTTTTTCAGGCTGATTATTGGCATACGAATCTCCTTATGAGCCTGTAGATTTATAGCGTCTCAGGCAAAAGTGAAAAAACCATACGGCGATCGCGCAAAACGCGAGCGAGATAACGGGCGCGAGATACAACACGGCTCTGCCGAAAAACAGATAGTCCTGCTTGCCGAGTATCGACTGCACCGGGAAGTACCCGATCATCGCGTACGGCAGAATTACTGTCATCAGAATTTGTATGAACAGCGGAAAAACCGACAGAGGGTACATTGATTGCTCTCGCAGGAAGAATAGTACCCGACGCATACTGTCGGCCTTGCGGAATACGAAAATCGGGCCGATCGCGAATAGGAAGAGCCCGACGTATACCAGACCTCCGCACACGAATCCAAGCAGCAGCTTCAATATCTCAACGATCCCGATGTACGTTCCGAGGCTCCCGAACCCTATGCACAGCAACGCTATTGATAGCGTGACGTGCGCAATGAAGTTGGGATTGAGGTTCTGAAAACACAGGTACGGCAGCGGACTGACCGGCTTTGTCAGCACATCGTCGAACGCGCCGCTCTGCACATCGGTGCGAACAGTCAGTATCGTGCGATCCAGAAAAAAACCGCCGATGGCGTACCCCATCACATTCATCGCGTACAGCAGCATGACCTCGTAGGTGTTCCAGCCGTTCAGCGCCTGAAACGCGTTCACCATTATCCATATAAGCGCAAAGTCCACAAAGTAGTTTAATATCTGCACGACCCGGTTGATGATAAACGACGACTTGAACATCCACGTTTTTTTGAGGTGCATCTTCCAGTACACCCAGCCTAAATGCAAATAATATCTCACTCGGCTATCCTCCGTTTATCAGCAGATATTTGCTCCCGCGCGACCATATCAGCGACGCGACGGCGTGCAGGCCCACCGCCCACGCCGCCGATACGCACAGCGTCAGCGGAATTTGCTCAGGCGCCGTTTTGCCCATCAGTATCGAAACGGGCTCAAATATCACGCAGCGGAACGGCAGGAACCTTCCAACGGTCTCGAGCCATTTCGGGAAGAACCACATCGGCACCATATAACCCGTGAACAACTGCGATATCATACCGTCCATCCACTGCAAAAAGAACGAATTCTTGAGCCACAGCACGCTTAGTCCCATTATAAACTCATAGCCCGTCATTATCGCGAACCCGAACGCGGTCGCGGCGAGATATGCGAGCACCGTCATCAAATTCGCGCCGATCCGCACTCCGAACAGCAGCGCCGACGCCGCGACGACCGGGATTATCCGCGTCACAAAATCTACAGGGGTTGCCGCGAGCGCGTTGAGTGTGTAGTACCGCTTGAATCCGAGAGGAACGGTCAGGCGCTCAACAATGCTGCCGTTCTGGACGGAGTCGTTGATTTGAAACATTATGCCGCCGGAGTCCGTCAGCATAATCGTCAGTCTCGACAGCACCGTGTACGTGAGCATATCGCCGAGCGCGACGCCCATGACCTCCGGCGCGCCGCGGTACAGCCCTTTCCAGACGAGCGCCTGAAACACGACCTGCGCAAAAGAAAACAGCAGCCCAACGGCGGAATCGACCGAAAACGCAAGGCTTGTCTTTATATTGTTGAGGCATAAGCGCCCAAAAAGCTTCATCGCGTCCTCCCCGGTGTTTTTCTTAAAGCACTATATCACACTTTTTCCCGCGCGCAGTGCGGCGGAGCAAAGCCGAGCCGATATGTGTATCGCGCCGACGTTATGTTCAAGATATCGTTCAGCCTCCCGCGCCGCGGAGGCGATGGCCGAGGCCGTCTCAGGCGGGAGCCCGCCCTTCCCGGTTTCAAAACTCCCGCTTCCCGCTTCCAAATTCTCGCTTCCCGCCTCAAGAGCTTCGCGCAGATATTCCGCCGCCAGGCGGCGTATTTCCGATAAAAACGCGGGAAGCTCCCGCCGCTCCGCCTTGTCGAGCTCGAAGGAAAATTCCGTGAGACGCGCCGGGCCGGACCGCGCGGCGGCGAAATAAGCTTCGGCGAGCGCCGCGGCGGAGTCCGGCGCGCCCGCCGGGGGCTCTCCCGATTCTATCACGCGGCAGCGCGAGCGGATCGTCGGCAGCAGCGCGCCGGGAGAGTCCGATATCAGCACCGTTACGATGTGCTCCGGGGGCTCCTCGAGCGTTTTCAACAGGGCGTTCTGAGCGCCGCGGTGCATTTTTTCCGCTTCCTCGATCACGAGCACGCGCCGGGACGCCTCGTTCGGAGCTATCGACGCGCCGAGCACGGCCTCGCGCACCTGCTCGACGGCTATCTCGCGCTTGGGCAGGCCGCGGTCATCCCTAAGGCGCGATATGACAGTCACGTCCGGATGTATGCCGCGTACGGCTTTTACGCAGTGGGCGCACGAGAGGCAGGGCCGCCGATCCGGCTCCGCGGAGCAGAGTATTTCGGCGAGCAAGCGCCGCGTAAACTCGCCTTCGGCGTTTCCGCCGCGTACTATTATGGCGTGAGAGAGCTTATTTGACAACGACGCTTTCCTCCCCGAAAACCTCTGATAATTCGCATACGAGCGCGCTGTCGATCACGCAGTGGCCGCCGGCGCGCTTTTTCGTGTCCTCATAGTACAGCACGAGGGGCTCCCTGCCCGGGAACATATTCAAGACGAGCGTCATATGGCGTATGCGCGGATCGTCCTCCGACGGGATCTTTACGTAAAGCCGCTTTTGGTGCTTCACGCGCGTTTTTTCCTCGCCGAAGTCCGATATCGGGCGTATCGTGTC
>JAISAA010000157.1 GCA_031266955.1 Oscillospiraceae bacterium
CGAGGTATAATACACCTTTTTCGCCTGCGCGGCGGGCGCCCCCTTTCTTTACGGAAAGAAAGGGGGAAAAGAACCGCCAAGGGAGAGGGATTTCGATTTCCCTCTCCCCTGGACCCCTCACCTTAAAGCGACACAAAGAGGGGCGGCGCGCCCCCCTTTGGATTTCCCCCGGGACGAGAGACGCGGAACGGAGGCACAACCCCCGGCGCTACGCGCCACCCCCTTCTCGGAAGGGGGCTTGGGACGCCACCAAAAAAATGCCCCCTTCTCAGAAGGGGGTGCCCCGCAGGGGCGGGGGTTGTCACTCCCGCACAGCAGGGCGGCAGCGAAACGAGCCGATTCGCGTGTTGATACAGAGTGCTACAGCAATACAAATTTCGATACCGTCCTGAAATGACAGCACCGCACCCATCAATTGCGAACAACTCCCGTAGGCCCCCGCGATTTGGGGGTTTCAAAAGGGGGAGACCCCCTTTTGCCGTTCTTTCCCCCATTTCTTTCGGCAAAGAAATGGGGCGCCGCGCCGCGCAGGCGCATAAAGCGCAAAAAATAATGCCCGCAGTATGTGCGGAACGGAGCATCATCACAGAACGGAACATCATATTGTACCCGGCGCCCCCGTGTGCTAAAATAAAATAAATAATCATCAGGAGGTAGAAAAATGCAAACAAAAAAATACACCGTCGGCATAGACGTCGGCGGGACAAAAACAGCCTACGGCCTTTTCGATGCGGAAAAAAAGCTCATAGGCCGCAGCCGCCATTTTTCGGACGCGAAGCTCCCGCCGGAGGCGTTCTTCGACCAGATAATCGAAAACATCCGCGTGCTGTGCACGGAGGCCGGAGTCGTCGAAAGTGAGCTTGCGGGCGTCGGTGTCGGGATGCCGAGCTTTGTGCGCGCGCCGGACGGATACATAATCAGAACGGCGAATCTGCCGCTGATACGCGATTTCCCCGCACCGGAATATTTAACACGCGCGCTCGGCGGGACGACAGTCGCCGTCGGAAACGATATGCACGCCGGCGCGCTTGCGGAGCACCGCTACGGCGCGGGGCGCGGCGCGGAGAATATGCTGTACTGCCTTATGAGCACCGGCATTTCCTCCGGGATCATAATAGGCGGGCGGCTGTTCCGCGGAAGCTACGGTTTTTCCGGCGAAAGCGGGCATATGATAGTCACGCCCGGCGAGGGGCCGGAATGCGGCTGCGGGAACCGGGGCTGCGTATCGGCCTACGCCTCCGCGTCGCGGATACCGGTCCACATCAGAAAATGGATCGAGGACGGTGAAAAAACGTCTCTGACGGAGCCTTTTTCTACGGTGCAAATAGCCGAGGGATACAATCGCGGAGACAAGCTCGCCGTCCGCGCGGTGGAGCAGATGACGCGGTATATGGCAGTCTGGCTGTTTAACCTTTATATAACGCTGAACATAAGCTGCTTTGTGTTCGGCGGCGGGCTTCTCAATATGGACCTGCCGCTGCTGAAGCTCGTCCGCGAGAAATTTGACGCGTTTGACAAGGGCGGTATGCCCGTCTCGTTCAAGACGGCGGAGCTCGGAGAGGATTTCGGCATAATCGGCGCGGCGGAGCTTCTAAAAGCATAATCGGCGCGGCGCGGACATACATATTATCCTGAGGTGATACGCTATGGATGATTACCGCGCCGTGAGATATAAATCGGCGCACACCGCGCGGCGGCGCACATACGGCGCCGGCGGTCCCGGCGGCCAAAAGCGGCGCGTGTCAAAGCTTGCCGTCGCCGTCGCCGCGCTGCTTATCGCGATAGCGGCGAGGTACGCGTTCCCGAATCTCGCCGCCGCCGCAGGCGATAAGATAAGTCAGAGGTTCAACTATCGCGCGGCGCTCGCGGAGATAGGCCGCGGCCTGACCGGAGAGCGCCGCTTTACGGAAGCGCTCGGCGAGGCGTGGTCCGTGGCGTTCAAACCCGCTTCGCAAAGCGAAACCGCGTCCGGCGATCCGACCGAACCGTCCCCGGAGGTCGAGCCGAATTCAGCCGAGCCGAATTCAAACGCGCAAGCAAACCCGGAATCCGAAGCTTTGCCGCCCGATATAACGCCCGTGCTGCCGACAGACAATTCAGACGGCTCCGAAAAAACACTTTCGGAGGCGGCGCTGTCCGCATTCGCGGAAGCCTCTCGCGAATACGCCGACTATATGACGCCCGCGGGCGCGCAGTACGCCATATAACGCAGCATAATGAAAAAGCTTCGCGTAGATTTGGCGGCCGCGCTTTTGCCGGCCGCCGCGTATATTTTGGGCGCGTGGGAGCTCGCTTGCCTCACCGCCGCCGCCGTTTTGATCCACGAGCTCGGGCATTACGCCGCCTTGAGGCTGTGCGGCGGAGAGCTTGTGTCCGTGCGGATAGGCCTGACCGGCGTCGCGATGGAATATTCGGGGCTCGGCTACGGCGGGGAGGTGATAACGGCGCTGGCGGGACCTATGGCGGGCGTCGCGCTCGCGGCGGCGGCCGCCTCCTTTGGGCGGATATTCGGCGTTGACGCGGCGTACAGGCTCGCGGGGCTGAGCCTTATTTTTTCGCTGTTCAACCTGCTGCCCGTGTTCCCGCTCGACGGGGGCCGGACGCTGTTTTGCGCCCTCGCGTTCGTGTTCGGGCTTCGCGCGGCGGAAATAACGCGCTCCTCGCTGACGGCGGCCCTGACGGCGGCGCTCATTTTTTTCGGCATTGTCTTGACGCGCGTATCCGGAAACCCGACGCTGCTGATCGCGGGGCTCTGGATCGCCGGTGTAAATATGCCGCGCCGCGGCGCGCGCTCCCCGCACTCACAAAAGCTTTACGGTGTTCTCTTTGTCCTACCGCGCTCCGTTTCGCCGGCGTTCCCGTTCCAGCGACCTTTCCCACGTCCGCGCGGTCTGCTGTTTGAGAAAGGCCGCCATTGGCTCTAAATCCTCGGCTTCATCGTAACGGGCCAGCGCGTCTTCATAATTCTTCGTTGTGTGTGACACCCCTTCTACCCGCCCCCTTTCTGGAACACGTCCAAGCTGTGGTGCGTTATCCCGACCATGTCCGCGCGTTCGCAGACGGCGAAGTGGTAGCGCATATACAGCTCGAATTCCTCGTCGTTCATCGCGTCCACCTCGCCGCGCATATAGTTTGTGAACAGGTCTGTGGCGACGTAATGCAGGCGCTCGGCGTCAAATCCGCCCATCAGGCGGTCAATGTCCTCTTTGCGGACGAGCTCGAAAATGTCCTCCGGCGCCGAGAATGTATCGAACGTCACGGGGTCGATCTTGCCGCGTTTTATGTAGTCGGCGACATCAAACATTTTGTGCCGGAACCCGTTAAAAATGCTGCCGTCGCTGACGCAATACGCCGCGAACACCACGCCGCCGGGCCTTGTGACGCGCAGCGCCTCCGAGAGAGCGCGCCGCTTGTCGCCGTCGTTGAACAGATGGTATAGCGGGCCCAAGAGCAGCGCGGCGTCGAAAGAAGCATCTTCAAACTGCGACAGATCGAGAGCGTTCCCCTGTGTTATGTTGATTTTTTGTCCCGGCTTTATATTTTCTTTGAACACGTCGATGTTGTGCGGGATCAACTCTACCGCTTCAACTGTACACCCCATATCCGCGACGGCGCGGCTGTAGCGCCCCGTCCCAGCGCCGATCTCGATGACTCTCGCGTCCGGCGCGACATAGTGCTCAATGTATCGCATCGTAGTTAAAAATTCCGGCTGCCCGTGCCTTGCGAGAAGCCGCCCGTCCTCGTCGTAGCTGTTGTAGTAGGCGGCTATCGGGTCGAGCGTGATCCAATAGCGCTCCAGCCGGTCGCGCCCTTCGCTGACGGTCCGCTCAAACACGCCGCCGCAGGCAAGAATAGTGCGCCGGCTCGCTTCGTTGTGCTCGTCACAGGTTATCAGCACTTTTTCAAGCCCGTATTCGCGGCATTTTTCAAGACACAGGGCGAGCATCGCCTTGGCATACCCTTTTCTGCGCTCCGACGGACGGACTCCGTATCCGATATGACCACTGTATTCGGCGAGATAAGCGTTGAGATAATGGCGGAAAGCAATCATACCCAATACGCGCCGCGCGGGCTCATCCACTAACATAAACTGCTCGCTCTCCACAAAATCGGGCGGCACGGTTTCCCGGTTTTCATACAAACGGCACTGCCGTATCCACGCGCCTATATCCTCAAATTTGCGCAAGCCGCTGTCGCCGTTGAAATTGCCGCCTCCGTCAAAAAACTCTTGGCGATAGGCGCGGATCTCGTCTATGTATTCCTCCGAGGGCTTTATCAGGCTCAGGCTGTTCATATTTTTATTTCACCTTCTAAGTATAGCTTTGCTTTCCCCGCTATTTTTACTCTGCCGCCCTTGTTTTCACAATAGAGCGTTCCGCCTCTCTTTGATAATTGCTTTGCGGTCAATTTGTTTTTATTTAACCGTTCGGCCCAAAACGGTATCAAGGTCGAGTGTGACGAGCCCGTGACAGGGTCTTCGTTTATTCCGGCATTGGGCGCAAAAAATCTTGAAACAAAGTCATATTCTTTATGCGAGGAGGGCGCCGTTACAATGAACGCAAAACATTCCGTTATCACTTTAAGCTTTTCAATATTGACTTTCAAATCTCTTATCTGCTCTTCTTTCTCGAGCAGTAAAAGCATATCCCTCGCAATGAACGCTTCTTTTATCGGAGCGCTTATCGCTTCCTGAGCGATCGGATCTATTTCTGTCTTTTTCGGCGGCCTTGAGGGGAAATCCATTTCAAATAGCTCGTCCCTTTGGGCGACCGTCAAAAGCCCGCTTTGAGTATGAAAGGATATTTTATCGCCGCTTTCAAAAAAGCTTGTTAAGATAAACGCCGTCGCCAAGGTCGCGTGGCCGCATAAGTCGATCTCCGTTTCAGGCGTAAACCAGCGCAGCTCGTACTCGTTATTTCTTTTCAAAACAAACGCCGTTTCCGCCAAATTGTTTTCCGCCGCGATATTTTGTAATACGTCATTATCCGGCCATTTGTCCAAAACGCATACGCCCGCCGGATTTCCCTTAAATAATTCGTCGGCAAACGCATCGACAATAAAATATTTCATATTTCCTCCTTCGTAACGCCCCGAAAGAGCTGTAACCCAAAACCGGCCTTTACCCCCGCTCCGCGCCGAGGTCGGCGAGCGCGGCGCCTACGCGGTCGAGCTCTCCCGCGCCGACCGTTATTATCAGGTCGCCGGGGCGGGCCTCGCGAGCTAACGCCGCCGTCAGCTCGTCAAGCGTTGCGCAGCATACGGCTCCCGGGATTTTCTCGGCCAAATCTTGTGAGGTCACGCCGTAAGTATTGGTCTCGCGCGCGGCGTATATTTCTGCCAAATATGCTTTGGCGGGGCGGCGGAGCTGTTCCGCGAACGCGTCCATATGCGCGCTTGTGCGCGAATACGTGTGCGGCTGGAACGCGAGCAGCACGCGCGCATACGGCAGCGCGAACGCCA
>JAISAA010000168.1 GCA_031266955.1 Oscillospiraceae bacterium
GGCGAGGTCAGCACCACGAGTGGCGCGGCCGTTGGCGCATCAGGAGACACCGCCACCATTACGGTAAGCGGCGGCAGTGTCAGCGCCACGACTGGCAGCGCTATTGCCGCGAGTAGCAATTCCACCGTTACGGTAACCGGCGGCAGTGTCAGCGCTACGACTGGCAACGCTATTACCGCCTATGGCGCAAGTTCCACCGTAACGGTCAGCGGCGGCCTTGTGTTCGCCTATGGCAGCGACATCATCGGCGACGGAAATGTGGTCTATGTGAGAGACAACCCGTCGGGCTTCACCGACGCGAGCGGCACGGGCGTCGTTATCGCGTGGAATCAAGGCGCGAGCAATACGCACGCTTCCGGCTCGGAGACAGACATCACCCTTGCGCCCGATACCGGCGCGGCGGTGTGGGCAACGCGGGAAGGCCAAAACGGCATCGCGTATACAAACGGAGATAACGAAGGCTTTATCCCGCTGTCGGATGTGACGGTGAAACCAGCGCTCACCGGCACGGTCACAATCACCGGTACACCCGCCTACGGCAAAACCCTGACGGCGGTAACGGGAGGCTTGACTGTCGAACCGGGCAATAGCGGCGTAACAGATTTGGGAGACCTCTCATATCAATGGAAGCGCAGCGATACCGAAATAAGCGACGCGACGGAGCAAACCTACACGCTCGTTTCGGAAGACGTCGGGAAAACCATCACCGCAACGGTGACGGCGGAAAACTGCTTGGAATCGGTGACGTCAGCCCCGACAACGGTGCTCGACCTCAGTGCTCTGGAAGCAAAGCTCGCCGAGGCGAAAGCGATCAAGCGCGGGAATTACATAACATCAACGTGGGACGCCCTGCAAGAGGCGATCGCCGGCGCGGAAACGACGCTTGAAACTGAAGCTCAGCACGTCACGCAAGAGGCAATTGACGCCGCGCTTGACGCGCTGATCTCCGCGATAGACGGCCTCCGCCATATTTACCTCCTCCCGCCCGACAGCAATAACAATGACGAAAACGACGATGCGGTCGAGCCGCCGGAACCCTCGGAGGAGCCGGAGGAAAACCCATTCGACGATGTAGGACAAAACGACTGGTTTTATGAGGATGTAATGTTCGCGTACAGGCGCGGACTGATGACCGGCACAAGCGCGAGAAAGTTCTCGCCGGACGCGCCGATGGCGCGCGGGATGATAGTCACGGTCCTGCACCGTATGGAGTCCGAGCCCGCCGCGCGCGGCGCAACTACGTTCAGCGACGTCGCGGACGGAAAATACTACACAGAAGCCGTCGCGTGGGCGGAGGCCGAGGGCATAGTAGACGGCTACGGCAACGGCCTGTTCGGCCCGGAGGAGGATATAACGAGGCAGGATCTGGCTTTGCTTTTCCTGCGCTATGCAAGGTACAAGGGACTGACGCTCCCGGCGATACGGCAATATACGGCTTTCATCGACGACGCAGACGTTTCGGACTACGCGCGAGAGGCGGCCCGGACGCTGTACAGAGCGGGCATCATCTCCGGCAAGCCGGGCAGCAGGCTCGACCCGAAAGGTACGGCCACACGCGCCGAGGTCGCGGCGATGCTGCTGCGGTTCCTCGAATCGGTGCAGCAATAGCTGAATAAACAATCAGAAAAAGCCCCGGAAAGCTTGGGATAATCAATCTTTCCGGGGCTTTTCGCCGTTTTTTTAATCCATCTGACCGTAGGGCGTAGGGCGACGGCAAAGCCGCTTTCAGCCCAAAAGCCAGCCGTCGAGGCACACTCCCGCCGCGGGGTCGAGCTTTCTCGCGAACGCTTCCGGGTAGTCGCGCCGCCACGCGGCCATTTCCTCATCCGTCACAAGCTCCACCTCCGCCAAAAATCCGGATACGGCCATTCCTGTTGAGTTCTTGGACGTCAGCGCCGCCGGCGTTATCGTGTTGATGGCGCCGCCGCGGTCAAGCACGCCGGGGATTATCGGGTCAAGCCGCGCGCCGTGATCGACGTAACAGACGCCGGGGGTAAGCCGCTCCGTGACGTAGGCGCCACAGAGAACTATACCGCGCTCGTTGTACACCTTGACGATGTCGCCGTGGCGTATACCGCGCTTTTCGGCCTCCTCGGTATGGAGCCACACGGGCTCGTATTGATAGCCGTCCGCGCCGCGTATTTTCATCGTCGGCGTCTCGCGGTTCCAGACGATATCGTCGCACTGCGCGTGCATACGCCAGCGGCCGTGGTTCGACATACACAAAAGCGGGTATTTATTGGCGCGCTCGGAGCTGAGGCGCTCGTCGTGAGTTTCGGATCTTTCTATCCAGCGCGGCACGGGGGGGCGCTCCGGGTCGTCCGGCATATACTGCTCGATGTGCTTTGACGAGAATTCGAGAAGTCCCGTCGGCGTCGTCAGCGGATTGTTTTCCGGGTCGCGGTAAAAATCGAACAGCCCGGCGGGCAGCTCCTGCGCGTTCTCCTTGCACGGCACAATGAAAATCTCTTTTTTAGAGAACTCCTCCCAGGTCATATAGTCCTCGCAGCCCGTGGCTTTGTAAAAATAGCGGACGCGGTCCTCCTCCGATAAATTGCACGTGTACGCGTCGTACACGTCTTGCCCGAGCTTTTCCGCGACGCGCGCGCACACGTCAAAATCCGAGAGCGATTCCCCGACGGGCGCGCAGCACGGCTTTTCGAGATATATCGACACGTAGGCGCCGGAGGAAAAATCGTTCGCTATATCGTTCATCTCGTGCTTCGTCGCCACGGGGAGGATTATATCCGCGAAATAGCAGTCGTTTTCAAGCCACGGGTGCTGCGCGACGATGCACTCGATGGATTCGTCGCGCATCGCGCGTATCGACATATTACCGTCGTTCCAGCAGGTCGTCTGGCACGGGGCGTCCGTCCACATCATATGCACGCGCGAGAGCCCGGGGCGCGGGTAGACGATCTTTTCAAATTCGTATTCGCTTGTCGGCAGGCGGTAATTGTTTTTATCCGGCTGCTGACTGGACGAAAAGCATTGCAGGCCGTACCATTCGGCGTGCCCGTCAAGGATCGCCTTGTGTATCAGGCAGCGCGGGATGAACTGCTTAGGCGCGGGGTGCTGCTTAAACAGCTCGATGAGCTCCGGGGCGCGGCGCTGCTGCGCGTCGGAGAGCGTGAAGCGCAGCATATTTATCTCCGGCGCGACGTCGCCGTCCACCGGGCGCAGCGGGTCCGATATCATCGGAAGCTGCGGGGCGAATTCCCCCTG
>JAISAA010000308.1 GCA_031266955.1 Oscillospiraceae bacterium
AGTGAATATCCGGGCACTGTAGTAGATTATACCTTAAAACATTCATATTTGTCAACAAAATCGTTTGCATTCCCGCCGGGCTGTGATATAATCATCCGCAGCAACACGCGAAGGAGGCCTGAACGGGATGGCGGAGCGGGATCGTAACAACGGAAAAAAAGAAGAGCACGGCATAGGCGGCTGGATCGCGACGATCATAATGCTGTTCGTGTTTTGGCCGATAGGGCTGTTTATGCTGATAGGCAGGCTGCGCGACGCCGCGCGCTTTTTCTCGGGAACCGGGCGCGCGGCGCCGGGTTCTCCCGCGGAAACGGAGAAAAGCCGGCCCCAGGAAGTGACCGATACGCCCGTCGTCAGGCAAAAACCGGACAAACAAAAATCAAAAAAATCGAAAGAGCGTAAAACTAAAACGGGAACCGCGGCGGAACGTCTCGAAAAAGAGCGAAAAGACATCAAGGGGTTCAATATTTTGCTCATCGCCACGATGGCGCTGGCAGGTTTGGGGTTTGGACGTTTTTGGGATTTAGGCACTTTTTCAGCTTTCATTTCTATGCTTTGCGGGGCGGTTGCATCAGCGGCTGTAGCCGGCGCGCGCGGATTTTATTCAGTGCGTGTGAAGCTGCGGCGGAAATATCTTGCCAAGCTCGGAGCAAGCCGCTTTATGCGCGTTTCGGAGTTCGCGGCCTCGCTCGGCAGGAGCGAAAAAAAGGTACGCCGCGAGCTGGGCGCGATGATAGACGACGGATATTTCGGCGACGGAGCGTACATAGATTTAGAGCGCGGCGCGCTCGTGCTCGACGGCGAGGCCGCGGAAACCGTCCGGGAAAAACCGGACGCGTCCCAAAACGCGGCGCGCGGCAAAAGCGGCGGCGGGATTTCCGAGTATGACCGCGTTTTAAGAGAGCTACGCTCCCTGAACGAGAAAATATCGGACATAACCATATCGTATAAAATAGAGCGCGTCGAGGCCGCGTCCGCGAAAATTTTCGCGGCTGTAGAGGAAAATCCCGAAAAGCTGCCGCAGATAAGGCGCTTTATGAACTATTACCTCCCAACGACGCTAAAGCTCCTGCGCTCTTACGCCACGCTCGAGCGGCAGGGCATCCGCGGCGAGAATATAACGACGGTCAAGGAGCAGATCGACCGCGTGCTCGGCACGCTGGCGTCCGGCTTCGAGCAGCAGCTCGACAGGCTTTTCAGCTCCGAGGCCATCGACATAAGCTCTGATATAGAGGTTTTGGAGAGTATGATGGCGCGCGACGGGCTCTCCGGCGAGTCGCCGTTCAAACAGCAGACGTCCACAGGGGAAGCCGTTTAGCGCGTCCGCCAAAATAATACTTGATACTTTGTCCGCCGTTTGGTAGAATGGTATCGGTTCTGCGTCGGCTGTAAGAATCGCGCTAAACGCCGCGGAACCGCGATTCGCAATAAATTTATGTAATATGAGGAGGAACGCGTCATATGCTAAAGCTTATAATGGGTCTCAAGGGCTCCGGCAAGACAAAGCAGTTTATAGAGCTTGTCGATTCCGCGCTGAAGGAGGAAAGCGGCAACATAGTCTGCATTGAGAAAGGCAAACGTCTGACGTTTGATATCCCGCACGCGGTGAGGCTCGTGGAAACCGAGGATTACGGTATCACGAGCTTCGATTTTTTGAAGGGCTTCATATCCGGTCTCCGCGCCGGCAATTACGACATCACGCACATATTCATCGACAGCGTGCTGCGCCTTATAGGCGCCGGGCTCGGCCCCGAGGCGGAGGACTTTTTTGATTGGTGCGAGGCCTTCGGCGAACGCGAGGGCGTGAGGCTCACGATGATGGTCTCCGCCGATTTGTCGGAGGCGACGGAGCGGGTGCGCAAGTACATTTGAGGCTGTTGCTTCACGCCTGCTGCGCGCCGTGCTCCACAGTCGTGCTCGAACGGCTTTCGGAAAAATGGGATATCACGCTTTTCTATCATAATCCGAATATCTACCCCTCCGGGGAGTATGAAAAGAGGCTCGGGGAGGTCCGGTGCCTTGCGGCCAAAACGCCGGCGCCCGTGCTCGCCCCTGAATATGATCACGCGGAGTTCTTGGACTCAGTGCGCGGCTTAGAGAGCGAGCCGGAGGGCGGCGCGCGCTGCATACGGTGCTATGAGCTAAGGCTGCGCAGGACCGCGCGGGAGGCGCGCGAGCTCGGATTTGACGCGTTCGCGTCAACGCTGACAGTCGGCCCGCGCAAGCGGGCTTCCGATATCAACGCCTGCGGTGATGCGGCGGCGCGCGAGTACGGCGCGGTCTGGCTCGCGGAGGACTTCAAAAAGCGCGACGGGTACAAGCGGAGCGTCGAGCTCTCGCGCGAGTACGGGCTGTACAGGCAGAGCTATTGCGGCTGCGAATTCGCGCGGAATATATCAAGTGGAGATCAAAGTGAAAGGATGACGTAAATTTTGAAGATAACAAAAGCCGTGGTGACGGCGGGAGGGCTCGGCACGCGTATGCTGCCCGCAACGAAAACGGTGCCCAAGGAAATGCTGCCGCTCGCCGACAAGCCGGTGATACAGTATATCATCGAGGAGGCCGTGGCGTCCGGCATAAGCGACATTCTCGTCATAACGAACAGGGCGAAGTCCGCCGTGGACGACTATTTTGACTACACGCCGGAGCTTGAGGATAAGCTGCTCTCCGCCGGGAAAACGGCGGAGCTCGAGGCGGTGCGCCGCACGGCGGACATCGCCAATGTGTTTTACGTCAGGCAAAAGGAGACGCGCGGGCTCGGGCACGCGGTATGGCGCGCGCGCCGATTCGTCGGAAACGAGCCGTTTGCCGTGCTGCTCGGCGACGACGTTATGATGTCGGAGGCTCCGGTGACGCGCCAGCTCATCGACGCCGCGGAGGCGTACGGCGCGTCGGCGGTTGGAACGCAGCGTGTGCCGCCGGACGCAATTTCAAAATACTCGTCGCTGAAGGTGACGCCGCTCAGCGGGCGCGTTATGCGCGTCGAGGATATGAACGAAAAACCGCGCCCGGAAGAAAAGTTCTCCGATTACGCGATTTTGGGACGGTATGTGCTCTCGCATGAGATTTTTGATATTTTAGAAGAGACGTCCCCGGGCTACGGCGGGGAAATACAGCTTACGGACGGGCTGAAAACGCTCTGTAAACGCTCCCCGGTCGTCGCCGTGGACTTCGAGGGGCGGCGGTATGACACCGGCAGCCTGCGCGGTTTTTTGGAGGCGACGGTCGATTTTTCGCTGAAGCACGAGAGTGTCGGCGCGTGGATGCGCGAGTTCATAAAACAGAAGGCAACGGAGCTGTAAAAGAGGCGGAGCACAAATGAATTTATTTGAGATCATCGCCATCGCCGTCGGCCTGGCGATGGACGCTTTCGCCGTGTCGATCACCTTGGGCTTATCCTCAAAAAAGCTGACCGCCGGCAAAATAATGCTCCCCGGCATATATTTCGGGGTGTTTCAGGCGCTTATGCCGATGGCGGGCTTTTTCGCCGGCGTTTTTTTCGCGGATAAAATTCGACAGATCGATCACTGGCTCGCGCTTGCCCTGCTGGCGTTCATCGGCATCCGGATGATAAAGGGCGCCGCGAAAAACACCGCGGAGGACGCGCCGGCTGAAAATCCCGGCGCGGCAAATGAAAACCCTTTCGGGTTTGTAAAAATGCTCATACTGTCGGTGGCAACGAGCATTGACGCGCTGGCCGTCGGGATATCCTTCGCGTTCTTCGCCGTGAACATTTACTCGGCGGCGCTTATAACCGGCGCGGTGACGTTTTTTATAGCGATGGGCGGCGTCGTGATAGGCAACATTTTCGGCGCGAAATTCAAGACGAAAGCGGAAATAATGGGAGGCACGATCCTCGTACTTATCGGAGTGAAAATCGTGATAGAGCACACGTTTTTTCAATAAAAACGCGGTATTTGCAATTACGGGCCTACGGCCCGGTCGCGCAACGCGCGACGGCGCCCTTGCGGGGCGCCCGCGCCGTATGGCGCGTAATTTTTATGCCGGCAAGTTTAGGCCCTAATTCCTCAAGCTGTTCGTAGGCGCCCCGTTGGGGCGCCCGCGCCGTATGGCGCGTAAATTTTATGCCGGCAAGTCCAGGACTTAATTCCTCAAGCTGTGCAAAGGCGCCGGCATCCTGCCGCCGCGGGCGATGAAGTCCGCGGCGCTTCCGCCGGACACCGGCATAACGGGCGCCGTTCCGAGCAGGCCGCCGAAATCTACAACGTCGCCGACGTTTTTGCCCGGCGCCGGGATTATGCGCACTGCGGTGGTCTTGTTGTTCACGACGCCGATAGCGGCTTCATCCGCAATGATCGCGGCAATTGTCTCAGCCGGCGTGTCGCCGGGAACGGCGATCATATCAAGCCCGACGGAGCACACGCACGTCATCGCCTCAAGCTTTTCGATAGTGAGAACGCCGCTTTGCGCGGCTTTTATCATTCCGGCGTCCTCGGAGACCGGAATAAACGCCCCGGACAGCCCCCCGACGTGGCTCGACGCCATAACGCCGCCCTTTTTAACGGCGTCATTGAGCAGCGCGAGCGCCGCCGTCGTGCCGTGCGCCCCGACGGAGCTGAGCCCCATTTCCTCAAGTATCTCGGCGACGGAATCCCCCGCCGCGGGCGTCGGCGCGAGCGATAAATCAACTATCCCAAACGGGACGCCGAGCCGCGACGACGCCTCGCGCGCGACAAGCTGTCCCATACGCGTGACGCGGAACGCCGTCCTTTTTATCGTCTCCGCAACGGCGTCAAACGGCTGCCCGCGCGCCGATAAAAGCGCGTTTTTCACGGCGCCGGGGCCGGACACTCCGACGTTTATGACGCACTCCGGTTCCCCCGACCCGTGGAACGCGCCGGCCATAAACGGATTGTCCTCCACGGCGTTCGCGAACACGACGAGCTTCGCGCACGCAAAGCCCCCGGAGTCCGCCGTGAGCTCAGCCGCTGACTTCACCGTCTCGCCCATACGGCGCACGGCGTCCATATTTATCCCGGCGCGCGTAGTCGCGACGTTGACGGACGCGCAGACGCGTTCAGTTTCCGCGAGTGCGCGCGGGATAGACGCGATAAGCCGCGCGTCGCCCTTAGTAAAGCCCTTATGCACGAGCGCCGAAAAACCGCCGATGAAATTGACGCCGACGTTTTTGGCTGCGCGGTCGAGAGCCTGCGCGAAAACCGTGTAATCCTCCGCGTCGGACGACTCGGCGACAGCCGCTATCGGCGTGACGGAAACGCGCTTGTTGACAATCGGAATGCCGAATTCGCGCTCTATTTCCTCACAGACGCGCACGAGACGGGCGGCGGAGCGCGTCACCTTGTCGTATATCTTACGGGCCGCAACGTCGGCGGAGTCCGCGGCGCAGTCGCGCAGGGAAACGCCCATCGTGACCGTGCGGATATCGAGATGCTGGCGGTCGATCATCTCATTCGTTTCAAGAATTTCGTTTATATTGAGCATTTGACTGTTCCTTTGGGTTTTAGGGACTATACGCGGTGCATAGCTTCAAAAATATCCTCGCGCTGTATGCGTATCGACATACCGAGCTTTTCGCCGAACGCCTCAAGCGAGTCCGCGAGCTCGGAAAACGCGCCGCCGAACCCGGACGTATCCGTGAGCATTATCATCGTAAAATACTCCCGCGTCACAGTCTGCGTAATATCGAGGATATTCACACCCGCCGCGGCGAGCGCGCCCGACACCTCCGCGATTATCCCGACGCGATCCCGCCCGATCACAGTAACTATAGCCCGCATAGCGCATCACTTCCTTTCCGCTTGTTTGGTATTGACTTCGTTCTCTGATTTCCGCCAAGCTTGTAGATTAGTAATGTCCGCGCGTGACGCGGACACAATGCAATCACGATTGATGAGCTCGGAGAGTATTACGGCTCTCCGAGCTCATCAATCGTCAGTTTGAACGGCGGTATGAATTGCTCGATAAAATAATCCACCTCAGGCATATTGAGCGCTTCCAGCCGCGCTTTTGTCTGGCGCGCGGCGAGGCGGAACTCGCGGTTGCCGGCGCGCTCTTCCTCTATACATTTAATATACGCCGAGAGCTTATCGGCGGCGTGTACCAAATCGCGCGTTTCCCCGCCGCCGGTGAGCAGCGGCACATATGACTCGCGCAGCTCCTGAGGAAGCTGCGCGAGTAGCCTGCCGGCGGCGGAGCGTTCGGCGTCCTTATAGGCGCTTGTGAGCTCCCGGCTCATATATTTTATCGGCGTGGGCATATCGCCCGTAAAAATCTCGCCCGCGTCGTGAAACAGCGCGGCGGCGGCGGCTTCGCCCGGGTCGCACGGTATTTTATAGACGTCGCGGCGTATCACAGCCAGCGCGTGGGCTATCACCGCCGTCATATGCGAGTGCTCCTGCACGTTTTCGGGGACCGAGTTGCGCATAAGCGCCCAGCGCGTGATATACTTCATCCGCGATATCAGGGCGAAGAATCCGCGCGCCATCTTTGTACGAACCCTACTTCGCGGGAGTGATCGACGCGAAGAAGTCGCTGACCGCCGCCTCGCTGTCGTCCATATACATCGCTGTGAACATAACTATCGCACCGTCAAGCTTGCGCAGATAAAAGCTCTGGTACATTGAGATGTCTCCATAGGCTATTGACCCTTTGCCGAGAAGATATGTCTCCCCCGCGATAACGATATCCTCCGGCTCTCCGAACTCAATTCCCATTGAGGAAAGCTGGAGCTTCAACATATTGAAATATTCCTCGGCGCCAAGATTTGCGGTCAGTGGGTTGCCCTCGGTATTCTCATAAGTAGCCGTCACGCTCGGCACTGCGAGAGCGCCCATGATCGTGAAATCGTTGAGAGAGCGCGCCATTGCCGCTTCTTGCATTGCCGCAGCGGACTCATCCACCCCCGCGGCGGCGAGGCCAAGCTCTATCTGAGCCTGCATTTCCTCCGCGCTGAGGGCGCTCCAATCGCTAGGAAGCGTGAAGCTGATGTTGACCCATTCGTTTGTGAACACGTCGCCGTCCCAGCTTCCGGCTTGAATCGCGCCGCGAGCGGCGGAATTATCGCCAAGGTCGTTGGGGCCGTTTTCGGGCGTGGGTTCATCCTCGGGGACGGTTTCCTCCGGAGCTTCGACGTCCGGCGTCGCAGCGTCCGGAGTGGCGGAGGGCTGTTCCGCGCCGTCCTTCGGGGCGCAGGCGGCGAGGGAGAAAACGAGCGCGAGGGCGAGCAGCAGCGGGAGTACCTTTTGAAGCTTTTTCATTTCAGTGTCTCCTTTTTATTTATTTCGGCCAGAGTGCCGACATTGTGCGCGGCGTCGGCATAATTACATAATAATCACGCCTGTACAAGTATTATACACGGGCGCGGCGCGGCTGTCAAATATAAATTGGTACGGCTCCAGCTTCAAATCATTCTTATTGACACAGAGATAATATTGCGATAAAATTAAGATAAGCTTTATCGGAAAGAGGTATCTGCGATGATCCAAATACGCCCGGTGTCCGACCTTAGGAACAAATTTCCGGAAATAGAAAGCGCCGTCGGTGGCGGCGAGCCCGTTTACCTGACAAAAAACGGCTATGGCGCAATGGTTGTCATGAGCCTTGAAAAGTACGCCGAGCTGACCGATGATACTGAATTGAAGCTTGATGAAGCTGACCGCGCCGCCGCCGCCGATGTGAGATATACGCATGAGGAAGTGTTCTCCCGGCTAAAAGCGGGCGTCAATGGATAAACAATATACGCTCCGCTATCTTCATACTTGAAATCGTCACGGAATCGTACTATAATGACGATTCGGAGGGGGGACGGCACAGCCTTGAACAACACCAACATCATCACGCTCTACCACGGCTCGATCTACGACTTCAATAAGATAGATGTGGCGCGCGGCAAACCCAATAAAGACTTCGGGCACGGATTCTACACCTCGCGCACTGAGCAGCAGGCTGTGAACCTCGCAAAGCGCAACAGGCAGATTGAACAAAACCGCCTTGCGTTGATATCAGATAAAACGCAAGTACCGGCGTGGCTCTACGTCTACGAATTCGACCTGCTGAAAGCGGACGCGTTGAATGTGAAAGAATTCAAGCAAGCTGACTTTGATTGGGTAGACTTTATCGTCGAGAACCGAACGAGTCCCAATCCGCAAAATGACTATGATATAGTCATCGGGCCAACGGCGAATGACGACACACTTATAACGATTTCGGCCCTGCTGAACCGCACATACGGTGATCCCGAGAGCATTCGCGCCAAAGAACTTTTTCTCGAATTTATATCAGCCGATAGCTTGCCCTATCAGACGTTTTTCGGAACGGCGAAAGCCGCGTCACTTTTGGCATTCAAGGACAGGAGGATTATCCCGTGACTATTAACGAAAACTCAACCGCATTCATCACTGACTTACTTGTCACGAATGTGGTTGAAGCGCTTGCGAAAAAGAGCGGAATGTCCGTGACCGAGACACTCCGCGAGCTGATGAAAAGTAAAACCTACGTGCTTTTGCTGAATCCCGAATCATATCTCTACCTCGAAAGCCCGACCTACGTATTGGATATGATCGACGCGGAGCTGAGCGGCGACTGGGACAGATGGTTGGAGGTATAGCCAATGACCGGAATTAACGGCAAGCTGTATCTGCAAGTTGAGATCGCCCACCTCTATATGCGGCGGCACGCTCTCACGCCGGAGCAGTTCTTGGAGCTCGATAAAGAATACGACATATTGCACTTCCTTGACATTGGCTATGAACCGTATCACCTGACGGGGAGCGAAGGCGTACTTGCCGAAATCGAAGAAATAATTGCGGAGCAGCGCGCCGCGAAAGCGCGCGTGATGTAAACAGATTTCCGTAAGGGCGGGTCGCCGCCGCGCCCCGGATGTCCGAAAATAACAAAAAATCTCATCGTTAACGCAATAATAGGACGGCGGGACGGGCAAGCCCGTCCCGCCGCTCCTTCACCCGCGCCCGCGATCCCGGTTTTGTCCGCGGTTTCGATTCCGCCCATTTTGTAGGCGCTGGGCAATTACGGGAAACGGGGCGATCACCATCGCCCCCTACGGATGGCGGATCGCCGCCGCGGGTGCGGCGTTATTTGTTGCGCCCTGTTGTGTCCGCATAACAGGGCGCAGCGTGCTGCGCCCCTACAGGGGACGGGTACGAGGACGGGGACGCCCGCGACGCCAACGCCCAAATCCCCGCCGTAGGGGCGCGGCACGCCGCGCCCTCGCTCCCGGTCGCGTCCATTTTTTGGGCGCGGGGCGATTACGGGAAACGGGGCGATTGCCATCGCCCCCTACAGATAGATAAATTGCCCAATAAATACCGTATTTAATCCAAATTTCTATTATAATAAACGAACTTGAAAAATTGAAGAAAAAAAGTTAAAAAACCCCTTGACAACCAAAATTTTCTGTGTTATACTGCGTTTAGTAAACCTAACCAAACTCAACGGATCAAGCCGCGTGATAAATGCCGCGTAAGGGCGGCGTATATATACGCCGCCCTCGCCGTTCATTTACCGCAGAATAAGCAGTATAATACATATTGCGGTAAATGAACGGCGAGGGGAACGCGATCCGATGGA
>JAISAA010000031.1 GCA_031266955.1 Oscillospiraceae bacterium
TAACGCGCGGTATGCTCGTAACGATCCTCGGGCGGCACTTCGGGATCGACGCCTCGAAATTCTCAGCCCCCCGCTTCTCGGACGTCGCCGCGTCGCAGTATTACGCGCCCTACGTCGCCGGGGCGTCTGAAAAAGGCATCGTCAACGGCATCGGCGGCGGCAGGTTCGACCCCGACGCCACGATAACGCGCCAGGACGCGGCGGCCCTGCTGCTCCGCTACGCGAACTTTATCGGACTTGACTCCGCGACCACCGCGATCACATTCGCCGACGCATCAGAGATCGGCGGTTACGCGACGGACGGCGTGGGCTGGGCCGTAAAGCTCGGCCTCGTCAACGGCAAGCCCGGCAACATATTCGACCCGCGGGGCGATATGTCGCGCGGCGAGACGGCGGCGATCCTGCACCGCTTCCTGCTCGTCCTCGACGACCTCGACACGACTGACGATACGGACGAATAGTCAAACTGAAAGTAAAATCCAAATCAAAGCGGCGCCCGGCAAATTTGCCGGGCGCCGCTGGTTTGTAAGCTCTGTGTCCGTTATGGCCCCGCGAATTTTCTGTATATCTTCAATTGGCATTACGCTTTTTTTGTGCCGATTTCAAAGCGCGAATTTCATCAACGGTCAGTCCCGTATCCTCCACGATTTCATCAATTGGACGATTGCGTTTGAGCATACGCAAGGCAATTTCTTGTGAATTTGCTTTTTCCCCTTGTTTTATTCCTTGTTTTATTCCTTCTTTTATTCCCTGATTCTTTGCAGCCTTTTTCATCCCCGCCTGGCGGATGCGTTCGCTCGCCTCCATACGGAGGACCGTCATAAGCTCCGGGTTCGCGAGGGCTTCGCGGAAGCGCGTCTGGAATTGCTGAAATCCGGGGTTCGTGTTTGCGAAGCGTTCGAGTCTGCCGTCCATTTTCAATACCTCCTGCGGCATTGTGATTCCCTCCGTCGGTTTCGTTTTCTTATACTTCCTATATCATTGTACTACGGTCTTGACGGAATTGCAATACGGATTTTCCCGAATCGCGCCGAGCGGCAATCTGTGCCGCTCACTCATACCACTGCGCCTGCGCACGGTACATCTTCGCGTACAGGCCGCCCTTTGCGAGCAGCTCGGCGTGCGCGCCGTCCTCGACGATCCGCCCGTCGTCAAATACAAGAATGCGGTCAACGAGCTGTGTAATGCCGAGGCGGTGCGATATCAGTATCGTCGTGCGGTCGCCCGTGAGCTCGGCGAAGCTGCGGTAGAGCTCCGCCTCGGCGAGCGGGTCGAGCGCGGCGGTGGGTTCGTCGAGCACCATTATTTTAGCATCCTCTCGGTAGGCGCAGCGCGTCAGCGCGATTTTCTGCCACTGCCCGCCGCTCAGGTTGTTGCCGCTCGCGCTGAAGCTGCCGACTATTTCGTCCAAGCCCTCCGGCTGCGGCTCGATAAACTCCCACGCACCCGTGCGCTCCGCGAGTGAGCGCAGTTGCTCGTCAGTGTCCTTGCGGCGGCTGTCGGAAACTACAATGTTCTCACGGATGCTTGCCTCGTACTTCGCGAAGTCCTGGAACACCGCCGAAAGCGTTTTGCGGGTCGCTGAAAGATTCGCGTGGATGTCCTCGCCGCCCATTGTCACCGCTCCGCTGTTCGGCTCGTACAACGCACACAGCAGATTTACGAATGTGGATTTGCCGCTGCCGTTTTCGCCGACGATCGCGACTTTCTCGCCCTCACGAATGCGGACGTTGAGGTCGTGCAGAACCTCCCGCTCCGTGTTCGGATAAGTGAAGCTTACGCCGCTGAATTCAATATCAAACTTCTCTCTGGGCGCGGCGTCACGCCGCCGCTTTTCGTAGTCCAGCTCGTCCAAGTAGAAAAAATCTCTGATGTATGCCGCGTCGCTGACAAACTGCGCCGCCGTCACAAGTATCTGCGTGACTACCTCCTGCAGCTGGCTTGCCATTGTAAATACTAACACGAACGCGCCTATCCCCACAGCGGGATTTGTGAAAATCTGCCGGGCCGTTATCAGCAGTATTATGATGTACACGCCGCTGCGGAATATGTCGCCTATGGAGTTCCAAAAGACGTGCCGCCGCGTGACCTTGTTCTTGGTCTTTATGTACCTGTCGTTAAAGAACAGGAATTTGCGTTTCAGCCACGGGTAACATTGGAAGAACCGGATCTCATTGATCGAGTTCTGCCACGTGGACTCGAACATATACGCGCACGTCATCAGGTAGTCTAAAATCCAGAAGCCCGTGCTGTAGTACACGTCCTCGCTGAATTTGTACGCGATTATGACCGTGGGGATTATCGCCAGCACGAGAATGGCGACGATCAGAGGGTCAACCGCCCACAGCACGGTGATTATGCTTATCAGCGTGATTATGTTTTGCAGCCACGTTATGGTCGTGCCGACGCTCTGCGCCACGCGCTCACCCGCCTGTGTGTCGATGAACCGAATGCGCTCCTTGAAGTCGTCAAAGTTCTCAATATACTTGTATTTGACGTTGCAGGCGGCGCGGATCGTGCGCTCCTTGATGAACATCTGTACGCTCTGCGCGTCGCGGGTATCGAAGTAACCGCGCAGTTGATTCCACAGCATTTGCACGACGTACAGCGCGGCGAGCACGGCGAACGCGCCGAGCACGCCGACCGCCGCCGCCTCACCGCTGCCGAACAGGGCTTGCGCCTCGTCCGAAAGCCGCCGCACCTGCGCGGCGATCAGCATCGGCAGGAACGCCGCCGCGAACCCGATCAGGCTGACTATTATCGAAACCGCGCCGCGAGCCTGTATACTGACCTTCAACGCGCGTCCGAACAACCGGGCGCTCTCGCTGAGCGAAAGACGTTTATTTTGCTTATCCATTGACATCCTCCTCCTTCACATCGGCAGATTGGTACCATTGCGCCTGTTCGTTGAAGAAGTGCGCGTACAGCCCGTTCTTTGCCATAAGCTCATCGTGCCTGCCCGTTTCGGCGATTTTGCCGTCGTCCAGCATAATGATTTTGTCCGCCATTCTCGCAAAACCCACACGGTGGCTGATAAGGATCGCCGTCCTGCCGCCTAACATATTGCGAATGTTTGTAAATTGCTCCATCTCGGCGATCGGGTCGAGCATACTCGCCGGTTCATCGAAAATCAGCACGTCGCGGTCGCTCATATGTGCTCTCGCGGACGCCACGCGCTGTTTTTCGCCGCCCGACAGCTCCGTGCCGCTCGGGTCCTGGAACTTACCGAGCAGCGTGTTCAAGCCCTGCGGGAGATTCGCGATGACTTTTTCCGCGCCGCCTTTCTTCGCCGCCTCCATAATCTTTGCCGTATTCTCCATATCGCCGATGTCTCCGATGCCGATGTTCTCACCGATAGGGGCGTGGAAGATGTGAAAATTCTGAAAGAACACGCT
>JAISAA010000067.1 GCA_031266955.1 Oscillospiraceae bacterium
AGATCGTTTGTGAAGTCGTCGCCCTTGACGTACACGATCTTATACTCGGGATGGACCTTGCCGATGCGGTTTTTTATCGCGCGGAGCAGGTGTGTTTTGCCGAGCCCCGTGTCCCCGTATATAAAGAGAGGATTGTAATCCCGCCCGGCGAGCCCGGTGGCGACGGCGAGGGCCGCGGCGTGCGCGAGCTTGTTCGAGCTCCCGACGACGAAGCGCTCGAACGTATATTCCTCGTCCTCGTTTTCAAGCTCCTTTTTCAAGCTCAAATGGGCCGCGAGATCCTCGTCGTCGAACACGCGGATATCGAAGTCCCCCGGCATAAGCTGCTCGAGCGCCTTTTTTATGTGGGAGAGCAGCTTTGTCTCTATGATCTCGCGCTTCCACGACTTCGGGGAGTGAAGGATGAGCTCACCGGGCGAGAGCTCCGCTATACTGCAATCGGTGAACCAGGTTTCAATAGCGACGGACGTGAGCTCGCCGCCGAGCAGGACGAGCAGCTTTGACCATATATCCGAATGGAGCCCGGTGTCCGCCGTTTTTTCTGTTTGCATAGGACGCCTCCGTACCTTGATTTTGTATTGTTATTATACACCTCCGTTTGAAAAAAAGCAATGCCTTTGAAGCGTTTGTTTTTCGCCGCGCGCGGCGCTGCCTGTTTTAACACGCACGGCGCTATTTGCCGTACCCGCCGCTCCGGTTTTTCGCGATGGATACCGTCAGGACGAGCTCGGCCTCGCTCTCCCGGCGCTCGAGGCGGACGTCGGCGCCGTTCCGGCGCATCGTTTCCGCGCCGCGCTCTATCGTATTGACGAAAAACCTGTGATCGCGGACGATGATCACGGGCTCGCCGGCCCTCGGCGCGGCGATATCAGCTTTGCCGGCGGCCTCGGAGACCGCGGACTCAAGGGCGGCGGTTTCCCGCTTTTTCCCGCCGCCGAGGACGTTTTCGACGTATTCCTCCGCCTCGGCCACGTTCATATCGTCCGCGATCATCCGCCCGACGGCCTCCGCCATCGCCCGCTCGGACGGCAGCCGCAGCAAAGCCCGCGCGTGCCGCTCCGTAAGACCCGAGTCGCGCGCGGCCAGCAGCAGCTCCGGCGGCAGCCGCAGCAGCCGCAGCTTGTTCGCGACGGCGGGCTGGCTCCGCCCGACGAGCCGCGCGATCTCATCCTGGGAATAGCCGTAGAGCTCGCGCAGGCGGTCGAGAGCGCGCGCTTCTTCTATGAAGTCCAAATCGCGGCGCTGCAAATTTTCGACGAGGACGATGGCCGCCGACTCCTCCTCCCCGACGTCGAGTATGATGCAGGGGACGTCCCGCAGCCCCGCGAGCTTCGCCGCGCGCAGCCGCCGCTCCCCCGTGACGAGCTCGAAATCAAAATTGCTTTTGCGGTTCCCGGTCCCGTCCGCCGGACCGCCGCCGTCGAGCCGCCGTACCGTCAGGGGCTGCAATATCCCGTACTTTAAGATACTCGCCGAAAGCTCCCGCAGGGCGCCGGGGTCGGCGGCGCGCCGCGAGCCCGACGGATTTACGGAAATATCTCCCGCGGGGATATATACGACGCGCCCCGCTTCATACAGTCCGCGCTTTTTGGTCAGCCGCATCTCGCTTTTCCTCCCGTTTTTTCATCCGATTTTCTCACCGCCGCGACGATAAAACCAAGATGTAGTGTGATTTTTTCTAATAATACACTATATGTTGTACGAAATCTGCGGAAACACGCCGTCGAAAAATGCTCTTCCGGCAAAAACGGGACGAAAAACACAAAAAAAGGTCCCGGACCAGCGCCGAGGCGCCGTCCGGGATTAAAAGGGTTGTGGGATAAAGATATGAGCTTATTGGATAAGCTGCGCCATAATAATAACACATTTCACGCGTTTGTAAAGAGAAAGTTTTGTCGTATCGGCACTACTTTTCGATAATTTTGCCGCCGCGCTCACCATTCGACGCCCCGCCGGGCCAAAACGCCGCTGTCGTAGGGGTGCCGCCGCTTTACGAATTCCGTGATATAGTCGGCGCGCTCCGCGAGCCAGCTCGGCGCGCCGTGCCCGGTTATGACGAGCTCTAAATCCCGTGGCCCGTCGAGCAGCGCGCGCACGGAGTCCTCGCCGAGCAGACCGAGCCGCATCGCGTCCACCGCCTCGTCGAGCACGAGCAGGCCGCCGTCCCGGCAGAGCTCCGAGGCGCGGCGGAGATTTTCCTCGTGGATAGCACGGGTCTCGTCAAGCTGCTCCGGCGACATATCCTTGGCGAAGCCCGCGCCGGACGCCTTGCCTCGCAGGACTGTGACGCCGGGCAGATGCTCGAGAGAGCGCAGCTCCCCGCTGTCCCAGTCCTTTAAGAACTGCACGAGCACGCAGCTCCAGCCGGCGCCCGCCGCGCGCAGCAGCAGGCCGAGCGCCGCCGTCGTTTTTCCCTTTCCGTCTCCGTAATATAGATGAAGCATATGGTCGATCTCCTTTTTTTGCTCCTTTTTTGCCCCTTTTTGCTTTTTCGCGTTCGCGGGGGGCGCTATAGGCTTTGGACGTCCGTTAGCTTAGGGTCCGCCGCCCAGGTCTCGTCGTCTAACAGGGCGCGGTAGCCGCCGCAGTGCGGGGCCGCCCAGTCGAAATAATCCCGCCGGGGCCGTGCGAAGCGCTCCATAACGGACATTATCGTGCCGCCGTGCGCGACGATCAGCAGATAGCCGCTCCGCCGCGCGAGATTTTCGCCGACGAGCTCGGAAAAGGCCACGCACGCGCGCGTTATAAACCCGGCCCGGCTCTCGCCGTTCGGACACGCGCCGAGGCAGCCCCCGTCCACCCAGGCGCGGTAGCTCTCGTCCCCGCTCATCTCGTCCGCGGTGCGCCCCTCAAAGAGGCCGAAATCCATTTCACGCAGACCGGGCGCGGTGACGACGCGCGCGTTCGGGAATTTTATCGTCGCCGTCTGCACCGCCCTTATCATCGGGGACGAGTAGACGAGCGGCACGGACGGCATTATCCCGGATTTTACGGCTGTTTTTATTCCTTTTTCGCAGAGCGGCTGATCCGTCACGCCTATATAGCGCCGTTCGAGGTTGCCCGCCGTCTCCGCGTGGCGTATTAGTATCAGTTCCATTTTGTGAGTATAGCCGATTGTGGCGGCGTTGTCAACTTTGC
>JAISAA010000082.1 GCA_031266955.1 Oscillospiraceae bacterium
GCGAGCCACGACGCGACACGCGGAAAGGGCAACTTCGAGAAAATCACAGACGGCATAGCGAAAGCGCGAAAGATCGGATATTGCGGACAACTCACTTTGCGCGTCAACTTACATAGGAAAAACATCGGGCGTATTCCGGAGTTTTTGAATATGTTCGAGGAACACTTCGATGTCGACGGTGAGAAAAATCGTGACATTGATAGTATTGCTATGGCGTTGCTGCATAAAACGGAAAGCGGCGGCGGTGCGTTTTGCGATTACCTTGACTCGGACGAATATATGGAATACCCGGAGATATTCGATATGTTTGAGGATTGGAACGGGCGACACACAACTAAAATTACACATGACTTCAATAATTCCGATATAAGCTGCCCGTATAACGCGAAAGCCGAGGACGTGAAATGCGGTCTGCGGATTGCGCTCGACGGAAATGTATTCCCGTGTCAAATGTTCACCGACGATAAATTCGTTGTAGGCAATGTTTACGGCCAAACGCTGGCGGAAATTCTGAACGGCGAGCGGCTTTCGGCGTTTATCGACGCCGTTCACAGCAGAAAAGGAAACCTAGAGCAATGCAAGCCCTGCGGCTACAAGGTGATGTGCGCCGGGGGGTGCCCGGCTGCGGCGTATATTGAAAACGGGACATTATACTCAGTCTCCGCGAGGTGTAAGTCGCGGAAGCAACATTTTAATGCGGCATTACTGCATATGTTGCGGGAGACATCTCACAGCGCGGTCAGGAGTTAAGATGGGTACGGGTAAAGAAAGAAAACCTATAAAAAAGCTCCATAACGTAAAATATATGCTCCGCTTCATATGGAAAGCGGATAAACGCGGCTTGTTTTGGCTCATTCTCTATTCTGTATGGAACGCTGTGCCGACGGCGGCGAGTGCTCTGATATACAAGTTCCTGATAGACGCGGTTATAGCGAAGAGATCGTTTGCTTATGTCGTCAGTATAGTCGTCGTTTTTTTTGCAATCAACGCATTGAATGCGATGTTTCAATTTTTCATAACCCAAAAACGATTGCCAGATATTGTTATGCGGACGGAGCGCGTACTGAACATGGCGGTTCTTGAAAAGAGCCGCGAAATCGACGCGGAGAGCTACGACGATCCGGAGTTCTACGATATGCTCTCCAAGGCGATGACTGAGTCCGATACGCGGACGGAACCGTTGCTGCAGCAGCTTATTGAGATCAGCAGAAATATATTTGCTTTCGCGGCTGTGGTGAGTATCATATTGATGCTCGACCCTCTGCTGATAGCGGTGAGCATACTCGGCGGTGTTTTGGGATTCTTCATTGAAGGCAGGGCCCAAAAATGGTTTTTTGACGCCAATGAAGAGCTTGTTCCCGTCAACCGCAGGGCGAACTATTTCAAGCTGCTGTTTGTAAACCGAGAAACGATGTCGGACGCTAAGCAGTACGGGACATTCGGCGCGCTGATTCTTGGAAAATACAGCGAGGCGCTTACTGAAAAGCACTCTATAACAAGAGGTGTCAACAACGGGCTTGCTAAGTTTCTGATAAAGTTAATGCCTACCTCCAGAGTGATAACTATATTGGTTCCCTATGGGTATACGGCACTCAGAGCGGTTATTGGCAGAATTGCCATCAGCGATATGACGGCGCTTGTCACGGCATACATCGGAGTTTCAAATGCTTTCGCCCTGATTTCCGGCTCGTTAGCGAGG
Source organism: Oscillospiraceae bacterium (assembly GCA_031266955.1). Classification (GTDB taxonomy): domain Bacteria; phylum Bacillota; class Clostridia; order Oscillospirales; family Oscillospiraceae; genus JAIRRO01. The sequence continues at coordinate 1,700 of JAISAA010000082.1, forward strand.
CTTCAGGGACAAAGTCTGTACATAGAGCGGTTAAAAACCGTCCTCGAATACGTCCCGCAGATAGAAAACGACACCTGCGGCCCCACCCTCGGCGAGATCGAAACCATCGAGTTCCAAGATGTGTCCTTCCGCTATCCAAAGACCGAGGGCTGGGCGCTGCGGAACGTGAACTTCAAGATAGAGCGCGGGCAAAAGTTCGCCCTCGTCGGCATAAACGGCGCGGGGAAGACGACTATCGTCAAGCTCTTAATGCGCTTCTACGACCCCGATATGGGCGATATCCGCGTCAACAAACGCAGCCTGCGGGACTACAACATTCAATCGGTGCGCAACGCCGTGACGTCCGTGTTTCAGGAGTTCCAGAGCTATTCCCTGCCGATAGACGAGCTCGTCTCCTGCGCGCAGGGCGACGCGATAGACGCGGAAAAAGTAGCCGACGCCTTAAAACGCGTCGGGCTCTACGACAAGGTGATGGAGAGCGGCGGCATACATACGGAGTACAGCAAATACTTCGATGAAAACGGCGTCGTGTTCAGCGGCGGGCAGATACAAAAGCTCATCATAGCGCGGATGCTGTACAAAGGCAGCAACGTCCTGATAATGGACGAACCGAGCTCCGCGCTCGACCCCGAAAGCGAATACGAAATAAACCGCGACATCGCGCAGGCGGCACAGGGAAAGACCGTAATAATGATCTCGCACAGACTCAGTACGACAAAGGACGCCGATAAAATAATCCTCATAGAGGGCGGCGAAGTGCGCGAGCAAGGCAGTCACGCGGAGCTTATGGCAAAAGACGGGCGGTACGCGCATTTGTTCAGCATTCAGGCGAGCGAATACGCGGAGGCGGCGCCGCACCCCGCCTTGTAGGGGCGCGTTCCCCGTGCGCGCACGCACGTTTAATCAAACGTTTTTTTCTTTTTCAGGTGAGAGCTTATCACAAGCATAGTAGCGGCGGCGAGGACAGCCGTGGCCGCGCCCATTATAAACGTCGGGACGGGAGCGCCGCGCAGCAGCTTTTGAGATATGAAGTTGAAAACTATCGACGATACGCCCAGCCCCATCATGACTACCCCGTAATTTGTCCCGGAGCTCTTCGTCCCGAACAGATCGGTCGTGACGGCGGCGTTTATCGCCGACGGGCCGCCGTAGCCGAACGCGATGACCGCTACTGTGACGATGTACGGCGCGCCCGCCGCGAACGTCATAAATATCGCGCCCGCAAATGTTATACCGCAGAGGATGACGGACGCCGCGACGCGCCCGATCTTATCCGAGACCGCCGCCATAACGAGCCTCCCGAGGCAATTCGGCACCGCCGCGAAGCTAACGGCGAACACCGCCTGCGCCGGACTAAGTCCGCGCGAGGCTTCACCAAGCGTCGCTATAAGCGGGCTCGTAAGATTCCACGTGCCGTTTATAAAGAAAATATACAGGAAAATGCACCAGAACGGAACGGTTTTCGCCGCCTCGCGAAGCGTGTATTCGCGCCGGGCGGAGACTACGCGCGCGTTCGTTATCTTCGGAAGCGCGCCGAGATATTCCGCGGGCGGGGCTTTTACGAAAACGCAGGATATGATCCCGAGTATGAAAAACACGGCTGAGAGCGTACCGAACACGATACCGAAATTGACGGCTCCGTCCGCCGCGCGGAAAACCGTCATAAGCGCCCGCGCGGCGGGCGCGAACACCACGGTACTCAGCCCAAATGCCGAAACCGCGAGCCCGGACGCGAAGCCGCGCCTGTGCGGAAGCCATTTCTGAACACATGAAATGCAGGCGCCGTAGGCAATTCCGCTGCCGAGCCCTCCGACGATACAATACGTCAGTACGATCCAAGACACGGTTGACTCCGTCAGCAGTGCGGTGAGACCTACGCCGAGGGAAAACATTACGACGCCG
>JAISAA010000131.1 GCA_031266955.1 Oscillospiraceae bacterium
GCCGGGGTGCGCCCCGTCATCGGCTGCGAGGTGTACGTCGCCGCGCGGGGCCGCCGCGATATGGACTATGATATCGATTCCGAGCGGTTCCATCTCGTCCTGCTCTGCCGGAATGAGGAGGGGTACCGCAATCTCTGCCAGCTCGTTTCGCGGGCGTTCACCGAGGGGTTTTATATAAAGCCGCGGGTGGATATGGAGCTTTTGCGGGAATATTCGGGCGGGCTCATCGCGCTTTCCGCCTGCCTGTCCGGAAAAATCCCGAAGCTCCTTCAGGCGGGGGACTATGAGGCGGCGAAGGCGCACGCGCTTGAAATGCGCGATATATTCGGCGACGGGCATTTTTATCTCGAGCTTCAGGAGCACGGCCTGCCGGAGCAGCGCGCCGTGAACGCCGGGCTTCTCCGTCTGCACGAGGACACCGGGCTGCCCCTCGTCGTCACGAACGACGTCCACTATCTCACGCGCGAGGACGCGGAGACGCAGGACATTTTGATGTGTATGCAGACGGGGAAGACGGTGGACGACCCCGACCGCCTGAAATTCGACACGCAGGACTCGTATTTCAAATCAGAGGATGAGATGCGCGCGCTTTTCCCCAACGCTCCGGAGGCGGCTGACAACACAGTGAAAATCGCGGAAATGTGCGATTTCGATTTTGAATTCGGGAAGCATCATCTGCCGGAATTCAAGCTCCCGGACGGCGAGACGGACGCCGCTGAGTATCTGGAAAAGCTCTGCCTCGAGGGTTTTGCGAAAAGGTACGGCGACGGCCGGGCCGACGAGGAGGAAATACGTCAGCGGCTTTTCTATGAGCTGGATATGGTGAACAAAATGGGCTTCACCGACTATTTTCTCATCGTCGCGGACTTCATCGCCTATGCGAAGCAAAACGGGATACCCGTCGGCCCTGGCCGCGGCAGCGCGCCCGGCAGCGTCGCGAGCTACTGCCTCGATATATCGACCATAGACCCGATCAGATATAATCTGTATTTCGAGCGGTTTTTGAACCCGGAGCGCGTGAGTATGCCCGATATCGACATAGACTTCTGCGAGCGCCGGCGCGGCGAGGTCATAGACTACGTCAAGCATAAATACGGCGAGGATCGCGTGGCGCAGATAATCACGTTCAACACGCTCAAAGCGAAAAACGCGGTGCGGAACGTCTCAAAGGCCCTCGGCCTGACGTTCGCCGAGGAGAACGAGCTGGCGCGGGAGATACCGAACGTGCTCGGCATAAAGCTCCGCGACGCGCTAGACTCCCCTCTCGGCAAAAAGCTGCGCGAAATGTACGACGGCGACGCGCGGATAAGGAAGGTCATAGACACGTCGATGGCGCTTGAGGGTATGCCCAAGGACTCCGGCACGCACGCCGCCGGTGTCGTCATCACAAAAAAACCCGTGTTGGAATACGTGCCGCTCGCGCTGTCGAAAAAAGACGACTCCATAGCGACGCAGTACACGATGACGACGCTTGAGGAGCTCGGCCTGCTGAAAATGGATTTCCTCGGCCTGCGGAACCTGACTATCATAGACGACGCGGTGAAGGCCATCCGCCTCCGCGAGCCGGATTTTGATATAGATAAAATTTCGGAGGATGACCCCGGCACCTACGAAATGCTCGCGCAGGGCAGGACGCTCGGCGTGTTCCAGCTCGAATCCACGGGGATGACGGGCGTGTGCGTCGGGCTGCGCCCGTCGAGCATCGCGGATATTATGGCGATCATCGCGCTTTACCGCCCGGGGCCTATGGCGTCCATCCCGCGCTTTCTCGACAACAGCCGCCACCCGAAAAAAATCACATACAAGCACCCGCTGTTAGAGCCGATCCTCGCGGAAACTTACGGCTGCATCGTGTATCAGGAGCACGTGCTGGAGGTGCTGCGCACGCTCGGGGGCTTCTCCGTCGGGCAGGCGGATATGATCCGCCGCGCGATGAGCAAGAAAAAGCAGGCTGAGATCGAGCGCGAAAAGCGCGCGTTCATATACGGCGACGAGGCGCGAAATATCCCCGGCGCCATAGCGAACGGCGTCCCGGAGGACGTCGCCTCCGGCGTTTACGACGAAATTATGGATTTCGCGAACTACGGCTTCAACAAGCCCCACGCGGTCTGCTACGCCATCGTGTCGTACCAGACGGCGTATTTGAAACGGAATTACCCGCGCGAGTATATGTCCGCGCTGATGTCGTCGATGATGGGCTCTCCCGAAAGGCTTTCGGAGTACGGCGCCGAGTGCCGCGAAATGGGGATAGAGCTTTTGCCGCCCGATATCAACGCGTCTCTCGCCGACTTTTCCGTCGAGGGAAACGACATACGTTACGGGCTCGTCGCGGCGAAAAACATCGGGCGCGGCTTTATAGAAGCGCTCGTCGCCGAGCGGGAGCGCGGCGGCAAATTCGCGAACCTCGAACAGCTCGCGCGCCGTCTGCACGGCACGGACGCGAACAAACGCGCGTTCGAGAGCCTTATAAAATGCGGCGCGCTCGATTCGTTCGGCCTGCGGCGCAGCCAGATGGCGGCCATATTAGAGCCTGTGATGCGCGGCGTCAGCGAGTCTCTGCGCCGAAACGTCGCGGGGCAGCTCGACCTGTTCGGCCAGGGCTACGCGTCGGAGGACGGCGCCTCGCAGATGCAGATACCGGACATCCCGGAGTATTCCGGCGCGGAGCTTATGAAAATGGAGCGCGAGGTGACCGGGATGTATCTCTCCGGGCACCCGATAGACGCCTACCGCGCGCTGGCGCGGGAAAACGGCGCCGCCAGCATAGGCGGGATACTCGCGGCGTTCTCACACGAGGACGCCGAATACGGCGCGGCGAGCGAAGACGGCACAACGAGCGAATACAGCGCGGCGAACGATGAAAACACGGCGCGGGAATACAGCGTAGCGAGTGATGACGGCCCGCCGCGGTATCAGGACGGGCAGGAGGTCAGGCTCGTCGGCGTGATATCCTACGTCCGTATGAAATCCACGCGAAACAATTCGCAAATGGCGTATATCACGATAGACGACGGCACGGGAACGATAGAAATGCTCGTTTTCGCGCGCGCGCTCAGCCGCGGGGGCGGGTATATCATTCCGGGCGCGGTGATCCTCGTCTCGGGCAAAATTTCCGCGCGCGACGACAAGGCGCCGCAGATAATGACCGACACGATACGCCCGATATCGGACTTCGGCGAGGAAAAAACGCGCGTGAAGCACCAAAAGCGGCTTTACGTAAAGATCCCGTCGGAGGACGATCCGCGCATACGCCATATGACGCTCGT
>JAISAA010000136.1 GCA_031266955.1 Oscillospiraceae bacterium
CCTTGTCGGCGCGGCGCTCGGCATTTCAAACTTAGTGACGGCCGGGGTGATGGAGCGGAGCCGCGAGCTGGGGCTGCTGAAAGCCGTCGGCGCGAACAGCGGGCCCGTTTCGCGGCTTATCTTGACGGAAATAATGATAATCGGGGCCGTCGGCGGCGTCGCGGGATACTTTGCGGGAATCGGGTTTACGCAGATGATCGGGCAGTCTGTCTTTGGCTCGGCAATTGAGATTCGGCCAATGGTCGTTCCTATCATCGCGGTGCTCGTCTTTGCCGTTACGCTGGCGGGGAGCGCGCCGGCGATACGGTATATTCTCTCGCTGCGCCCGGCGGAGGTTTTGCATCAATGAAAAGACGCGGGTTTTATTTGAAAATGATCGTCAGCTCGCTGATCCGGCGGCGCTCGCGGATGCTCACGGCTCTTTTGGCCGTAGCGATAGGCGCCACTGTGCTCTCCGGGCTTGTAACGGTGTATTACGACATCCCGCGGCAAATGGGCCGTGAGTTCCGCTCTTACGGCGCAAACCTGATCCTTGTCCCGTCAGGCGCCGCGCTGTCGGAGGAAGCCGTAGACCTTGCCGTCGGCGTTTTCCCGAGCGAAAGCGTTGTCGGCGTAGCGCCTTACCGGTACGCGCCCGCGAAGATAAACGAACAGCCGTTCATGATAGCGGGCACGCAGCTTTCCGAAGCGAAAAAAGCCAGCCCGTATTGGTACGTAAACGGCGCGTGGCCTGATAATCCCGGCGAAGCTTTGATCGGCCAAGAGGTCGCGGACGCCATCCGCCTGCCCCCGGGAAGCGAGTTTACCCTGACGGGCTCCGACGCGGAAGGCGCCGGCTTTACGGGCAGCTTCACAGTGTCCGGAATAGTCCAGACAGGCGGCAGCGAGGAGGCGTTTATATTCATTTCTCTCGAAGACTTAACGGCGCTGATCGGAGACGGAGCTTACGACGTCGTCGAATGCAGCATATCGGCACAGGAAGCGGAGCTGCGCGCCGCGGCGGAACGTATTGAGGAAGGCGTCCCCGGCGTCGCGCCAAGGCTTGTAAAGCGCGTTACGCAGTCGGAGGGCGCCGTGCTGTCAAAGCTGCAAGCGCTTGTGTATCTCGTAACGGCGATCGTGCTTTTGCTGACTATGATCTGCGTCGCGACGACTATGACGGCGGTTGTCACGGAACGGCGGCGCGAGATCGGGCTAAAAAAAGCTCTCGGCGCCGCAGACGCGAGCGTTATAGGCGAGTTTTTGGGTGAGGGCGTGCTGCTGGGCGCTTTGGGCGGGCTTTTGGGCTCCGGACTCGGCTTCGCGTTCGCGCAGATCGTAAGCGTCAATGTGTTCCACAGCCGCATCGCATGGCTCCCCGCGCTTATCCCGGCGACGCTGGCGGCCTCCGTCGCGGTGACAGGCATCGCCTGTCTCGCCCCTGTAAGAAGCGCAACTGACGTCGATCCCGCCGTCGTCCTGCGCGGCGAATAGTCACCATGCTATTGCTTTTTGCGCCTGCGCGGCGCGGCGCCCCATTTCTTTGCGGAAAGAAATGGGGGAAAGAACCGCCAAAGGGGGAGATCCCCCTTTGGAAACCCCCTCAAAGGGGGGACGGGGGATGCGGCCTTTTCGGTGGTGCAGTGTTTTTGGTCAAGGCGAATCGAGACGCCTACACCGTTGGTGTGGACGGGGAAATCGCGCCCTGTCGGTTAATGCATACCCCGTCGTAGGGGGCGGTGTCCACACCGCTCCGCCGTTCCCCATAAATTTTGGTACGCGGGCTACAAGGACGGAAAACGGGGCACCCCCCGCACAACCCAGCGGCAGCGGAACATTGCGATTCGCGTGTTGACAACAGAGCGCTACCGCACCACGCCCCCCAATACAGCCCAAAAATGACAGCGCCGCGCCTACCGACTGCGAACAACTCCCGTAATCCCCCGCGATTTGGGGGTTTCAAAAGGGGGAGACCCCCTTTTGCCGTTCTTTCCCCCATTTCTTTCGGCAAAGAAATGGGGCGCGGGCGCCGCGCAGGCGCACAAAAGCGTATGAAATAAGCGCACAGGCGAAAAATGTGTTACGCCGCAAGGAGTCGGGCGACCGAGGGCGGTCGCCCCTACAGGACGGGGGTACGAACCCCGCCGCGGAGCAAATATACCGCGGAGCAAATATACAAGGAGCAATTAAAATAAATGGGTCTGCTTGAACTGAAAGGAATATCAAAAATCTACGGAAGCGTTCACGCGCTGCAAAGCGTCGATCTCACCGTCGAGCCCGGAGAATGGCTCGCCATAATGGGCCCGTCCGGCTCCGGAAAAACAACGCTGATGAATATCATCGGCTGTATGGATAAAGCGACGCAGGGTACCGTCATACTCGACGGCGTGAATATCTCGCGCGAAAGCGCAAAGCGGCTGACCGCCGTGCGGCGGGACAAGATCGGGCTGATCTTTCAGCAGTTTCATCTCATAAATTACCTTACCGCAGTTGAAAACATAATGGCGGCGCAATACTATCACAGTATGCCGGACGAAAAAGAAGCGTTAGAAGCGCTATCGCGCGTCGGCCTGAAAGAGCGCGCGAAGCATTTCCCGAGCCAGCTTTCCGGCGGAGAGCAGCAGCGCGTGTGCATAGCCCGCGCGCTCATCAACTACCCGATGCTGATTCTCGCCGACGAGCCCACGGGCAACCTTGACGAGGCGAACGAAAAAATCGTACTCGACATCCTAAAACGTCTGCACAAAGACGGCAGCACGATAATCGTCGTAACGCACGACCCGGAGGTCGCTGAGGAAGCCCAGCGAACGGTGATATTAGAGCACGGGAAAATCGCCCGCATAGTTCAAAACGACAGCCGCGCCGTGTTCAATGGCGAGGTGAGCCCGAACATCACTCTGACGGTATGAGCAACAGCGGAAGCTCACGATTATCATTCGGGTCAACGCGGAAGTGTTCGAGCACGGAAGAAGGCAGATTCGTAATTATTTCGATGTATTCATCGAAGTCGGGCCCCAATATCAACGAACCGTCGTCGCGCATCAAAAATCCGAGAGTCACGTGTTCGAGATTTTGCAGCTCGTACAGCGGCGTGAGATACGCCTCAATCTCAGATGCCTTGAGCGGTGTATCAAGCACCAAATATTTAAGCTTGGCACAGAATTTAAGCCCTTCGATATTTTTTACATTCATCGGGAGCACAAGCTCCTCAAGCTCGGTAAAAGCGGACAGCACGTCAAGGTCATCGACAATATTCTGTCCTGAAAGATACAATGTGGACGCCTGCGTATTGGCGCTGACGATTTCCGGTGCGTTCGGCGCGCTGATTTCAATAACTTTGAGCGTTTCGATTTTCGGCAGCACAGCTCCCGGCGCCGAGGAATAAATCAGCAAGCTTTCAAGCCTAGGAAGCGGCAAAACGTCGGCAAGGAAGTCAAACGCGTCAAGCCTTTCGCCGTCCGGCGAGACCAGCCCGTAATAATACAAAGCGCGCAGACCGTCAAGATTGGATTGTCCTGCGAGTCTTGAATCGGCGGGAACAGTCGCTCCGTAAAAGTTGACCGCTTCAAGGCTCGTATAGCTCGACAGCACATCTATAGAATCCAGCGCGTCGTCCGGGTCAAGCTCAAGAAATTCGTCGGTAAATTCAGTCCCCGGAATCGGAGTCGCGATTGCGGAGGTGATTTGATTCACGCCGCTGTCCGGCTGTGCGGATTCCGCGCCGGGACGCGCGCAGCCGGACGCAAAAAGCAGCGGTATCAGACAAGCGCACAGGACAATCGGCATATGCTTGGCTTTCATTGAATTACTCCTGTTACAATAAATTTAGCTGTACCCTTTTTAAGTATCCCATTATACTATATACTATGATAAATTTCGATGATCACTATAACATATCGCCGGGAAAAGGCAAGAATTATTTTTGGAATTGAATTTGCAAAAAGACTTGAATGTTGATGCGTCGTATGGCATAATACAAGGCGGCAAGCGGATTGCTTACATTGAAAGGAACTGTAATGCATATGAAAAAGAGAGCGATATCAATCATCGGAGCCGTCTTTCTCGCGGCGGCTTTGATTTCAGCCTGCGGGAGCCCGTCGTACAAGGACGGCGTTTACACCGGGCGCAGCGGCGAGGACGATCTTGGCGCTTACGGCGAAGCCACCGTCACGATCTCCGGCGGGGAAATTTCCGACTGCGAATACGTCACGCGGCAGAAGGACGGCGGCATAAAAGACTCGGAGTACGGCAAGGTCAACGGAGAAATTTCAAATCAGGAATATTACGACAAGGCGCAGTTCGCCGTCCGCGCAATGGCAAGCTACGCCGAAAGCCTGAAAGCGAAAAAAAATCTGAAAGGCGTAGACGCGATCACCGGCGCTACGATAGCCTACGGCCAGTTTACGGAGGCGGTGGGAGAAGCGCTGAAGCAGGCGGAGGCCAAATAGCCGGCTATCGTAATAGCTGAAGCGCGGAGGTGAAAAGCGTGGACAATAATTACGAGCTGCGGCTGTACGACGCGCCGCTGCTCACATTTGAGCTGTCGAACAATGAGCTCGGCGGTTATTCAACTGACGTACTGCAAGTGGGCGAGCCGCAGGAGCTTTTTCCGCTTGACTTAGAGATGACCGGAGATGGCGTCTTAAAATGGCTTGGGCGCCGCGTTATCCCGAAAAACAGGACTTTCGTGCAGGAGATCTTGCGTTCGCTGGGCTTGTCTTCAAACGACACAAAGGGAATAATCGATGTCTGCAAGGGACTGTCGCTCAACGACAGCTATTGGATCGTGCCGGAGGGCTTCGCGGGCAAATTCGCCGATTACAATCTCTACGAAAACCGTTTTTCCGAAATTCTCTCGCTCGTCGCCTACACGGGCGTGACGCAGAGCGACGCGGCGTTTACGACCTCGCCGGAGCTCACAACGAACGGTATGCTGCCGAAGGCCTGGCGGTATATTGAGGGAGACGGTATCTACTTATATAAAGGCGGTATGAGCGGCTTTGCCAATTCGGGCAAGGAGCCGTTCTGCGAGTATTACGCCTCCCAAGCTGCGGCGGCGATGGGCGTTGACGCCATTTCATATGATCTGGAGAACTGGAAAGGCATACTCGCGTCAAAGTGCAAGCTGTTCACGGATATCGACACGGCGTTTATTCCGATAGGCAGGATCGTAAAATCGGGAGGACTCGACGCCGTCGTCAAGTATTACGACGGACTCGGCGGCAAATTCGCCGACGCTGTCCGCGATATGCTCGTGTTCGACGCGCTTACCTACAACGAGGACCGGCACTTCGGCAATTTCGGCCTGCTCCGCGACAATCGCACGGGCAAGATCACAGCCCCCGCGCCTGTTTTCGACAACGGCATATCCCTGTTCAGCTACGCCATGCCGGACGATTACGCCGATCTGGACGAGTATGCCAAGACGCGCTCTCCCGCGTATGGCAATATGACGTTTGAGGGTATTTGCCGGTCATTGATGACGCGGCGCCAGTCCGCCATGCTGCGTAAAATGCTGAGCTTCTCATTCACGCGCCATCCGCGGCTGAACCTGCCGGAGGAGCATATCGCCGCAATTGAGAAGCATCTGAGAAAACGCGCGTCACGGCTTTTGGAGCTGTAAAGCGCAATATAATAATATTGGAGGGATTTATTTATGAGGACATCACAGCGAGAGGTACGGGACTTCGATAAAATCATGGACATTGTAGCGCGGTGCGACACGGTGAGGGTCGGGTTTTTCGACGAAGAATATCCGTACATAGTGCCGCTGACGTTCGGCTACGAGGTCTCGGACGGGAAGCTGCTGCTTTACGTCCACGGCGCGAAGGAGGGCCTGCGCCACGAGCTCGCCGCGAAAAATCCTAAAGTCTGCGTTGAGGCGGACATATTCAACGGCTACGCCAAGATGCGGTTCGGCATAACGACCGAATACGAGAGCGTTATCGGGTTCGGCGAGATCGAGCTTGCCGGTCACTCCGATTCGGTCAAAGGGCTTGATCTGATGATGGAGCACTGCGGCGTGAGCGGTTATTCCGCCGAGCAATGTATGTCGCTCGGCATTACCTCGGTCTATAAAATCACCGTCGGCGGCGATAAGCTCACCGGTAAGATCCGCACGAAGGATAATTGAGGCGCGGGGATATCGAAAAAAAGAGACGGGGGGACGTTTCGTAACGTCCCCCCTGTTATTTTGCGCCGGTTTTTCCGCTTCAGATCATCAATACATCCCGCCCATATCGCCGCCGCCGGCCGCCACGGGCGCGGGAGGCTCGGGAATATCCGCGACAAGGCTCTCGGTCGTCAGCACCATAGAAGCGACCGACGCCGCGTTTTCAAGCGCGGAGCGGCACACCTTCGTCGGGTCGACGATGCCGGCCTTGATGAGGTCCGTGTATTCCTCCTTCGCCGCGTCGAAGCCGTAGGCCGCGCTCTTGTTGCTTCTTATCTTGTCGAGGATGACGGCGCCCTCAAGTCCGGCGTTCGCCGCGATCTGGATGACCGGGGCGTTGAGCGCCTTGACGAGCAGCACGACGCCGGTCTTCTCGTCGCCCGAAACATCCGGCAGAAGCTTTTCCACGGCCTTTGACGCGACAACGTAGGCCGTGCCGCCGCCGGGGACGATGCCCTCCTCGACAGCCGCGCGCGTGGCGTTCAGCGCGTCCTCAATGCGGAGCTTTTTCTCCTTCATCTCCGTTTCCGTCGCCGCGCCGACCTTTATGACGGCCACGCCGCCGGAAAGCTTCGCGAGACGTTCTTGAAGCTTTTCTTTGTCGTAATCGGAGGTCGTCTGCTCGATTTCAGCGTTGATTTGATTGATCCGCGCCTTTATATCCTCCTGTGAGCCCGCGCCCTCGACGATTATCGTGTTGTCCTTCGTGCTCTTTACCTGGCGCGCCGTGCCGAGCTGGTTGACGCCGACGTCTTTAAGCTCCATACCGAGATCGGAGGAAATCACCTCGCCGCCCGTGAGCGCCGCGATGTCGCGCAGCATTTCTTTGCGGCGGTCGCCGAAGCCCGGGGCCTTGACGCACAGGCAGTGGAACGTGCCGCGGAGCTTGTTGAGAATGAT
>JAISAA010000114.1 GCA_031266955.1 Oscillospiraceae bacterium
TGTTTATCTGCCACATATAGGCCGGGACGGTTTCCGCGTAACGCCACATTGAGCCGCAGACGGCGTATTGGCGCGGATCGAAGCTGAGGTTCAGCGGCGACCTTTTCACCTTGGCAAACGCGACGTACTCTCCTCCGTCCGGACGCTTGACGTTATACTGCGAGCTGATATCCTCTCTTTTGTTTTCGCGGTCCTTCGGCAGCGCGTGGAACAGCGCGAACGATATTCCGCTCCATAGCAGCAGATTGCGGTCGCCGTCCGGGACCCAGACCGTACCGCGCGGCAGCGCGTCAAGCGCTTCTATGACGCCGGGGACGTATTGCTTTTTTACGATTTCGGCGTATTTCAGCAGCAGCTTGTGCTCCGCCTCGTAGTATTCCGGCGGCAGATCGTCGATTATCACATTCGCGCGCAGCTTGCCGCCTTTCAGGCTGTCGAGGAAGCCGTATTGCTCGAGAAGTTTGGCCTCGTCCTCCACAAACGCCGCCGAAACGCCGAGCTCGTCGGCTATCTCCGTTACCGTCCGCGGCTCATAATACGCCGCGTATACGATGTTCTGCGTAAGGCGGCGCACCAAGAAGTGCGCCGTGTCGCCGAACTTGCCCGGCTTTCCGCTGTGCCCCATATCGCTGAAACTCACGGGGTTCATTCCGAGTTTTCCGATTTCGCGTGTCATATTGATTCCTTCTTTCAATTCTATTCGCGCTTTTAACGATTTGCGCGCGTCTGACAAATGCCATTTCACCGTCCCGTCAGGGATGCCGAGCCGCCGCGCGATCTCCGAGACGGTAAGCCGCTCAAAGTAATGCAGCACGATGATCTCACGCTGCATACGCCCGAGCCGCGAGACTTCCCGCCGCAGCGCCGCCGCCTCCGCGCCGTCGAGTATTTGCTGCTCGAACCGCCGCGTATCCGCCAGCCGCGCGTCCGATAAATCAAGCGAGTTGAGCGATACGGTGCGCCCGCGCGCCAGCTCATCGACGTACCGCGCGTATACGTTTGACGCGACGCGGTAGACGTACCCCGGGACGTTCGCGATCTCTCCCGCGCCGCGGAGCGACACGTACACGTCCAGCGTTATCCTCGCCGCGAGCTCCTCCGCCTCGTCCACGCTCGCGGTCTTGCCGAGGGCGAAGCCGAAGATTTTCTTTGTGTATTCGGTTATCAGGCTGTCGGCGGCTTGTTTGTCCATCTGTCGGCTTTCTGTAATTAAAATCGCACAGCGGCGGCGAGGGCGGCTTTTGAATGCATTCATATATATAGTGAGGGATTTCGGAAAACGGTTGGCTGTTTTTTTTCATTATATCATATTTTTCGGCAAAAAAACAAAATATTCTTGCGCGGGCGCGCGGCGCTTGGTATAATTGTCCGAAGCCCGCCGCGCGAATAATTAAAGAAAGCAGTGGTGTTATGGAAAAATTCAAACGCACCGTAAGCAATATGCTTTGGGTGATGAAGCCGTACTGGAAATACGGGAAGCTCTACGTGATAATAAGCTTCGTTATGAACGTCATTTCCGCTCCCATCGGTGCTATCGCGGGCGTGACCGTCGCGCAGGCGGTCATAGACGCCGTCGTCGCCGGAAATACGCTTGCGTATGTTCTGAAAATCATCGCCGCATATTTCGGTATATTCGCGTCCACGAGCCTTTTTCAGGGCGTCGTTTCAAATTATTATCGCAACTGGAAGCGAGCGGAGATCGAAGCTAAAATCTCCTGCGACTTATACGAACAGGCACAGAAAACGGATTTTAAGTATATCGACGACCCAAAGTTTTTTAACGGCTTTGAAATCTCGCTCACAAACCTTGCCAGCACTTCGGAGAATATGTTTTCGCATATTTACAGCGTGCTGAGCAGCGCCGTTCAGGTTGCCGTGATGATAGGGATCGTATCGCAGATAGGCGCCGTGATCGCGATAATCATCGCCGCGGGAGCCGTCGTGAGTACGATATTGTCGGTGCGCATCAGCACGGTGTATATGAAAGACTACGAACGTGAGCTTGTGCCGACGCTGCGGCGAATGGACTACGCGAAGCGCGTCTGGACGCAAAACAGCTTTGCGCCCGACCTTAAAAGCACGCGCATTTCAGAGCTTTTGATCGAGGGGGCTCGGGCGGCGGCGAAAATATTTGTCAGCACTCAGAAACGCATAGTCGCAAAAATGGGTTCTTTAACTATCGGCGCTCATTGGACGCAGAAAATCACGGAATACGCGATCATTACGTACATCGCGTGGGGCCTCGCCACGGGGCGAGTCGAATCCGTCGGGACGTACGCGACGCTGATAGCCGCCGCGGCGGAATTGAGAATCGGTGTCGGCGGCTTTTTGCATATCATCCCTTCCGTCAAAAGAGACTTGCAAAATGCCGAGCTCGTGCGCAAATTCTTCGACCTAAAATCGACAATTGAGCCGTCCTCCGGCGATACTCCGCCGGACGGCAATTTTACGGTCGAGATCAAAGGCGCCGGATTTACATATCCGAATTCGGCGTTTGCGCTCCGGGGAATATCGCTGAGCGCTGGCGCGGGAGAGAAAATCGCCGTCGTAGGCCGAAACGGCGCGGGCAAATCGACGCTTATGAAGCTGCTGCTGCGCCTTTACGACACGGGCGGCGGCGATATTCTCTACAACGGCAAAAGCATCAAGGACTACGACGTCCACGAGCTGCGCCGCCGCGTGGGAATAGCGTTCCAGCAGCCGAACGTGTATGCGCTGACGCTGCGCGACAATCTGCAAGCGTACAACAAAGCCCCTGACGAAGCTCTCCGCCGCGCGCTCGCGGAAGCCGGCCTCGCCCGCCTTGCCGATTCGCTTGACAGCGAGGTGACGAAGGAATTTGACGAAAACGGCATAATGCTCTCCGGCGGCGAGGCGCAAAAGCTCGCCATCGCGCGTCTGC
>JAISAA010000145.1 GCA_031266955.1 Oscillospiraceae bacterium
GATACGGCGAAACTGACGTTGCCATATTCCTCAATGCGGATATTCGGGTTTATAGTTATCCCCTTGAGCGCGCGCGCCATATCCCTCTCGTTCGTACCCGCGAACGCGCAGTAATACTCACACAGATGACACCCCAGACACCACTGTTCGTTTACATAGACCCTTTTCATAACAAACCTCATTCCGCATCAATTCAACTCTACATGAGCTTTTCCGCAAAATGCACCTGTCCTATCTTGCGGAAATGTATAATAATCAATTTGTTGTTGCCGTTTTTTGTCAACATCTCCCAGCTCGCCGCCTCGTCGAATGGGACGTCATATTCTTCGGGCAATTCGGCGTTTGACTTGATCGCCGCCACATATCTATCGACATCGCTTGCATCCATGTCCGGCTGGCGGCTGGTCTGCCTCGTGACGCCATAGTTCCAACTGCGGAATTCCACGTCATTCGGGACTTCATAGACGGTATACCTATATCCGTCGCCGGTAAAACCGTGAGGCGAAGAATAATGCAGCCTCTCTGTGAAATTATCCGGTATATTGATCTCCCAGCGCATCTCATAGGAGCTCTGTGACGTATAGCCGGCCGCATAGCTGTTTTTTGCCATAAAATATATGCGCACCGGGATGCCGGCAAAGACCGCAATAACGAGAACGATTGTCACCGCCATAGCAATATCGACGGCGTACGGACGTTTTCTCATCTGCCCATCACCAAATAGTCGTCCCTGCCGGGGCCGACGGAGACGTATTCTATCGGACATTTTACCGCCGCTTCGAGGAATTCTATATAGTCTAGCGCCGCGCGCGGCAGATCCTCAGGCTTGCGGCATTTCGATATGTCCGCTTTGAAGCCGGGCAGATACTCGTATATGGGGCGAGCCGCCTCTAATTCGTCGCCTACGGGGAACTCAGTTACGCGCTTGCCGCCTATGTCATAGGCGACGCATACGGGAAGCTCGTCCATATACGACAGCACGTCGAACTTCGTCAGCGCCAGCGTATCGGCGCCCTGCATCCTCACGCCGAAGCGCGACGCCACGCAGTCGAACGGCCCGACGCGCCTCGGCCTGCCCGTGGCCGCTCCGTACTCGCCGCCCGCCTCGCGCAGCCGCTCGGACGCCTCTCCGCTGTACTCCACAGTGAACGGCCCGCCGCCCACGGACGACGAGTACGCCTTCATGACGCCCACGACCTTGTCGAGCCGCCTGCCCGGTATGCCCGCGCCTATTGGCCCGTACGCTGCCAGCGTCGTGGACGACGTGGTGTACGGGTATATCCCGAAGTCTATATCGCGCAGCGTGCCGAGCTGCGCCTCGAGCAGGATGTTCTTCCCGTTGCGCGAGGAGTCCTCCAGCAGAAGCTCAGTGTCCGTTATAAACTCCGCGAGCTTGCCGCCATATTCGCTCAGCCAATTGAGCGTCTCGCCTAACGATATCTCCGGCGCGCCGTAGCCGCGCATGAGCGCGTTCTTGAAGCCCAAAATCGTCTCGGCCTTGCCGCTCAGCGTGCCGCCGCGCAGGATATCGCCCGCGCGCAGCGCCTTGCGGTGGTATTTGTCCGAGTATACGGGCGCTATGCCGCGCCTCGTGGAGCCCTGCTCGTTTTTCCCGAGGCGGTTCTCCTCCAATATATCGAGCTGCCTGTGATACGGCAGGCAGACTATGGCTTTCTCGCTGAGCTTGAGATTTTCGGGCGTTATATTCACGCCGCGCTCACGCAGCCGCGTTATCTCGTCCCACAGGTGCTCGAGATCGACGACCATGCCCGTTCCGAGCACGTTCACAACGCCCTCGCGGAATATGCCACACGGTATGAGGTTCAGCGCGAACTTCCCGAACCCGTTGACGACGGTATGCCCCGCGTTGTTGCCGCCCTGATAGCGGACCACCATATCGTAATCGCGACTGAGAAGATCCACCATCCGGCCCTTCCCCTCGTCCCCCCAGTTGACGCCAACAACCGCTGTCAACATATACAAAAACCTCCTTCACGCGCCGGCATGGTTTATGCCAAGAATTTCCAGCTCTTTCTCGTTCAGACCTACGCCGCGGAGCATTAGGCGGTTTCCGCGGAGGCTCTCTATGGAGTTTATGCCCATGCCGCCCATCATCTCCTCTATCTCGTGGCGCCACGCCGTCATTAGGTTGACTAGGCGCTTGTAGCCGCTGTTGGGGTTGAGGCGGCGCACGAGCTCCGGCGCTTGCGTCGCTATGCCCCAGTTGCACTTGCCGACGTTGCACGTCCTGCACAGGTGGCAGCCCAGCGCCAACAGCACGGCGGTGCCAATGTACACGGCGTCCGCGCCCAAGGCTATCGCCTTTACGACGTCCGCGCTGTTTCGTATGCTGCCGGCGGCGAGGACTGACACGTTGTCGCGTATGCCCTCGTCGCGCAAACGCTTGTCAACGCTCGCGAGCGCGAGCTCTATCGGTATGCCCACGTGGTCGCGTATGCGCGTGGGCGCGGCGCCCGTGCCGCCGCGGAAGCCGTCTATTGATATTATATCGGCACCGCTTCTGGCTATGCCGGAGGCTATGGCCGCCACGTTATGGACGGCCGCTATCTTTACTATAACGGGCTTTGTGTACGCCGTCGCCTCCTTGAGCGAGTAGACGAGCTGGCGCAGATCCTCTATGGAGTATATGTCGTGGTGCGGCGCGGGCGAAATGGCGTCGCTGCCCTCGGGTATCATACGCGTGCGCGATATGTCTCCAACAGTCTTTGTGCCGGGCAGATGCCCGCCGATGCCGGGCTTCGCGCCTTGGCCCATCTTTATCTCTATGGCCGCGCCCGCTTCGAGGTAGCCCTTGTGGACGCCGAAGCGCCCAGAGGCCACTTGGACTATTGTGTTGGCGCCGTATCTGTAGAAATCCTCGTGCAGGCCGCCCTCGCCGGTGTTGTAGCATATCCCGAGGCTCTCGGCGGCGCGCGCTATCGACTCGTGCGCGTTGTAGCTTATGGAGCCGTAGCTCATGGCGGAGAACATGACGGGCATGGAGATATCCAGATGCGGCGGCGCTTGGCATATGATGCCGCCGTCCGCGCCGCGCCTTATCTCCTGCGGCTTGCTCCCCAGAAATACGCGCGTCTCCATCGGCTCCCGCAGCGGGTCTATGGACGGGTTCGTCACCTGCGACGCGTTTATGAGTATCTTGTCGAAGTACACGGGGTAGTCGTCGGGGTTGCCCATCGACGACAGCAGCACCCCGCCCGATTCGGCCTGCTTGTACACCTCTTTTATCTGGCGCGCGCTCCAGTTCTTGTTCTCCTTGAACGCGTGCCCGCTCTCCACTATCTTCAGCGCGCGCGTGGGGCACAGCGAGACGCACCTGTGGCAGTTGACGCACTTGTCGTCGTCGCTGACCATCTTGTCCATGTTCGGCACGTACTCGTGTACGCCGTTCGCGCATTGGCGCTCACAGACGCGGCATACTATGCACCTGTCGTAATTGCGCGCCACCTCGTAGTCGGGATAAATATATTTTACCGCCATGTCATCGTACCCCCCGATCAAGCGTCACTATGACGCCCTCTCCGCCGCTCGGCGCCCATACCCTGTCCAGATCCGGCTCTATGACGCGTATCGCCGCCTCCTCGCTGGCGACGTACACCGTGTCGCCCCGCTCCGCCGCCACCATGGAGCGCAGCTTGAGCCTGTCGTTGAGCGCCATCATGCCGCCGTCGAACCCCACGAGTATGGAAAACGGGCCCGTCACGAGATACGACGAGAATATGTTGCGCAGGTACTCGTAACGCGCGCGGTCGCGCTCCGGCATCCGCTCTATCGTCCGCCAGAACGGCGCCGCTATAATCTGGCATATCTCCTCGAACGACAGGCCGCGCCTGCGGTTGAGGTAGTCGATTATGTACGCTATGACCTCCGTGTCCGTCTGGAGCGTGCAGGGGTACCCGTACATCTCTATAGTGCGGCGGTTGGCGTCGTATGACGATATTTCCCCGTTGTGTACGACAGAGTACTCCAGCAGCGAGAACGGGTGCGCTCCGCCCCACCAGCCCGGCGTGTTCGTCGGGTAGCGCCCGTGCGCCGTGAAGCAGTACCCCTCGTACTCGTCGAGCCTGTAGAACCTGCCGACGTCCTCCGGGAAACCCACGGCCTTGAACACGCCCATATCGCGCCCGCTCGAGAACACGTACGCGCCGTCTATGTCGCGGTTGACCTTCAGCACGGCGCGCGCGACGTATTCGCGCTCGTCCACCGCGTCGAATTTCACCTTTTCGGCGATCGGCTTGACGAAATAGCGCCATATTATGGGCTCGTCCGTTATCTCAGGGATACGCCGAGTGGGTATCGCGGAGTCCTCCGCCACGTCGAAGCGCGACGCAATAAACCGCTCGCACTCGCTTTTTACGGACTCGTCGTCATAAAAGATATGGAACGCGTAGTGCTCCCTGTATTTGGGATATATCCCGTACGCGGCGAACCCGCCGCCAAGTCCGTTCGACCTGTCGTGCATGACCGCGATGGA
>JAISAA010000254.1 GCA_031266955.1 Oscillospiraceae bacterium
GCTAACACGCTGTACATCACGGATAAGGTCGGCGACGGCGACGTGTCGATCAAGGGCTTCACGGGAAATCTGCACGTTGCGGGCGGCGGCTCGCATTCGGTGCATATCTCGGACAGCACTATCGGGACGCTGACGGTCGCCAAGGCTCAGGACAGCGGTGCGGAGCCCGTCAGCATAAAGGCCGATAGCGGCACGACGCTTGCGAATGTGGATGTGCAGTCCCCGGTAAAGCTTGAGCCGGAAGCCTCTGACGACACGCCGACGATAACGGCTGTGACGGTCAATACGGCGGCGGCAAGCGACGTAGTTGAAATCAGCACGGCGGTGTCTACTTTGACATTTGAAACTTCCGCAACCGTCGCGCTCTCCGCGCCTGTCGAGACTGTATCGGTCAGCGCCGGAGCGGATGAAGCTACGGTCGCGGCGGTAAATGACGCCGCGACCGTCGGCACGGTAAAAGCGGACAGCACCGTAATGGACAAGATAACGCTCGTCGGCAACGATAGCTTGGAGAGCGCGGCCGAAAGCATCGTTGAGACATTCACGGTAACGGCGACGGCGGACCCGAACGGATCGGTAACGCCGGCGAAAGCGAATGTCGAAAGCGGCGGCAGCGTGACGTTCACCTTCGAGCCGGACGACGGCTATGAGGTCGATAAGGTCACGGAGCGCGCGGCGACGCTTCAAAGCGGCGGCGTCAGCTATACGTTTGAGAACGTAACGGAAAGCCACACGATCCACGTGACGTTCAAGGCTAAAAGCAACAACATTTCACCCTTGCCCCCGTCGGGAGGCGGCACAAGCAGCGGCGGCAGTTCTAACACCAAGGATACCGCCAAAGCCGGCTCGGTCAGCGGCGCTGCCGCGGACACAAGCGCCCTGCCGGACGAGCTGAAAAACCTTAAAGTGGCGTTCGCCCAGGTCGAACTCTCCTCGCTGCCGGGCGAAATTCAGACGATGGTAAAGGCCGGAGCGCTCGCGTTTGACATAACCGCGACGGCGGACGGCGCGGACACACACGACCTTAAAGGCGGCGTGGTTTCCGTCTCCATACCGTTCAAGGCGCCAAGCGGCGTGAAAGCGAGCAAGGTAGCGGCGTACTGGCTGAACGGCGGCAAGCTGGAGCCCGTAAACGGCAAATTCGACCGGGCCACAGGAAAGATGACGATGAAGCTGCGCCACTTCTCGACCTATGTGATAAAAGTGAACGATGTGAAGTACACGGCGACCGGCGGCTGGTACGACACCGACGACCTCGATTATGCCGTTCAGCGCGGCTTGCTTGACAAGTTCATTGCGGGCGGCAAGCTTGACGCCGGCGCGACTATCACCCGCGGGGAATTCATCGTCGCCATAATGAAATCGCTCGGTATAGCGCCGCACACCGAGTTTGAGACGACGTTTACGGACGTATCCGGCGCGGACGCCGCGTATCTTAACACGGCAAAGGCTATGGGCATAGTTTCCGGCGTGAACGAGGCCCGCACGCTGTTTGAGCCAAACCGCGCGGCGACCCGCGGCGAGCAGTTCCAGATCATGTACAACCTTATGACCGCGAAGCTGGTAACGCTTGAGACGGGCAATAGCTCAAAAACGCTCGCGGACTTCGCGGACGGCGAGAGCGTTCCGGAGTGGCTACGCCCCGCGCTCTCCGCGCTGCTGAAAAGCGGCGTGGTCCGGGGCGACGGCAGAAACCTGCTCATAAACGGCGCGTTTACATTAGGACAGGCGGCAAGCGTAATAGAGAGAATGAGATAGAACCTCAAGGCAATATCAAAAAGCGGCGGGTGAGCAAATCACCCGCCGCCTTTCTTTTTTTGATTATCGACTTGCCGCGTCAGTCGTCCTGAAGCGCGTCGTAGCCCTCCTCGCCTGTCCTGACCTTTACCACGTTCTCCACGTCGTAGATGAATATCTTGCCGTCGCCGACGCTGCCCGTGTACAGCGCCTCTTTTACGGTCTTTACCATAGTGTCCACTGGGACCTTGCAGACGACGATGTCCACCTTCACCTTCGGCAGCAGGCGCGTCTCGACGGGCGCGCCGCGGTAGTACTCCGTGTTGCCCTTTTGCATCCCGTAGCCGAGCACGTTCGTGACCGTTATGCCCGTTATGCCTATCCTGTCGAGCGCCTCGCGCAGCGCTTCGAACTTGCTCTGCTTTGTGACAATGGACACGTGCGTGATCTTCGCGCCGGGGCGCGCCTCGTTCCTCACGGGGATCGCGGCCTCCGGCGAAACGGCGCGGGACGGCGCGTTCGACGGGAGCGAAGCCGCGGCCGGAGCGGCGGATGGCAGTTCCTCTCCAGCGACGGCGGAGGCGGCTATGGCGAAATCGGGGTACGCGGCGTTGCCGTGCTCGCCGATATCGAGGCCCTCCAGCTCCTCGGCCGCGCTCACGCGCATTCCGAGAGTCTTTTTGATGACAAGCCACGTTGCGCCGGACGCGAGGAACGTGAACGCGCCGACCGCTATTATGCCGACGAGCTGTACGCCTAACAGCGACGCCCCGCCGCCGAAGAACAGTCCGTTCACGGTGGAGAGCGTCGTGACGCCCTCTTGAGCGAACAGCCCGACGCATATCGTCCCGAACACTCCGCAGCCTAAGTGCACGCTCGTCGCGCCCACGGGGTCGTCTATCTTCGCGCGGTCAAACAGTATGACGGCGAACACAACTATGATGCCGGCTATGGCGCCGATGACGAGCGAACTGAGTACACTGACGTAGGCGCACGCGCCCGTTATGCCGACGAGCCCCGCCAGGCAGCCGTTTATCGTCATGCCGAGATCCGGCTTGCCTATGAATATCCACGAGGCCGCCGTGGATGTGACCACCGCCGCTATGGCCGCCGTATTCGTCGTGACAAGTATATGCGCCACGTCGCCGGGCTGCTGCATACTCATCGTTGAGCCGGGGTTGAAGCCGAACCACCCGAGCCACAGGACGAAGAGGCCTATCGTCGCCAGCGACATATTGTGCCCCGGTATGGCCTTTGGCTTGCCGTTCTTGTCGTATTTGCCGATACGGGGCCCTAGGATCATGGCGCCCGTGAGCGCCGCCCAGCCGCCGACGGAGTGTACGACCGTGTCGCCCGCGAAATCCATAAACCCGAGATCCGCGAGCCAGCCGCCGCCCCACACCCAGTGCCCGACTATCGGGTAGACCACAAGCGTCAGCACAAAAGAGAACACTATGAACGAGATATACTTGATGCGCTCCGCCACGGCGCCGGACACGATGGTCGCCGCCGTCCCGCAGAACACGAGCTGGAAGAAGAACTTGCCCCAAAACGGCACGCTCGGCGTCAGCGTTTCGGCGTAGTAATCGATCTTCCCGCCCAGTATGAACAGGTTCTCCGTGCCTATTATGGGGTTGTCCCCGCCGAACATCAGCCCCCAGCCCAGCAGCATGAACCCGAGGGACGACACCGCGAACACGATGAAGTTCTTCGACAGGATATTCACAGTATTTTTCGCCCGCGCCATCCCGCTCTCGACGGAGGCAAACCCCAAGTTCATAAAGAACACGAGCATCGCCGCCAGTATCACCCACAGGGTATCAATCATCATTGCTGTATCCACAAAAATTTCCGCCTTTCTCGATCACCGCGCCGCGCCCTATTCGTCCTGAAGCGCGTCGTAGCCCGTCTCGCCCGTGCGTATCTTCACGGCGTCCTCCACGTCGGAGATGAATATCTTGCCGTCGCCGATGCGTCCCGTGTACAGGGCGCTCTGCACGGTGCTTACCAAGACGTCCGTCGGGACCTTGCAGATGACTATGTCGATCTGCACCTTCGGCAGGAGCTTTGTCTCCACCTTGACGCCGCGGTAATACGTCGCGTTGCCCTTTTGCATACCGTAGCCGTGGACGTTCGTTACCGTCAGTCCCGTTATGCCTATGCCGTCGAGCGCCGTGGCTAAGAGCGAGTATTTTTGCGGGTTCGTGATTATCGTGACTTTTGTGATCTTCGCGCTTTTCTTTGAAGTGTCGGTAACCGTGACGGCGGCCTCTTTCGGGATGTCCGCCGCTTTGACGCCGTACTGCGAGAGCTCTGAGACCGTGTAGTCGATTGCCTCCGGCGCGAACGTGAAGCCCGCGTAGGCCGACGGCAGGCCGTGCTCCGTGATGTCCAGCCCCAATATCTCCTCCTCCGCCGTGACGCGCAGGCCTATCGTCTTCTTTATGACGAG
>JAISAA010000275.1 GCA_031266955.1 Oscillospiraceae bacterium
CGGCGGTCTGCTCCGCAATGTCGCTCCAATAAAATTCATCGATCAGCTTATGTGACATTTCAAATCCTCCTTGAATTGTGATGTTGACGGACAGCGGATGAAATAATTTGACATTTACCCGCCGCGCCTTGGAGGGAGGGACGCCGTGAAACCGCGTAAACGCCTTGGAAAAACCCTCCTGCGTATCGTATTGGTATCGCGCAGCCACATCAATTATTCTGCTGTCCGGACGAAGCAGCTCCTGTGCCGCTAAACTCAGCCGTCTGTTGCGGATATACTCGCCGACGGTCATCCCCGTGACCAAATGAAAAATCAATTGAAAATGCGAGCTTGACGTGTATGACGTGCTCGCTATTTCATCTATGTTGATCTCATCGGTCAAGTGTTCTTCGATGTGCCCAATAGCTTTTGACAGGCACTGTATCCAGTTCACGGGCAATCTCCCCTTTCACGGATATTATACAACGGGATGGCCCTAAAAGCTATGTCTTTGAATACGATGTTTTGTCCGGCTCGACCATAGCCGTCATCGCGAATTATGCATTGAGTCCGGCGAGCCGGATTCAATGCGTATGCGTGTGATGCGCGTCGGGAGTGTGTTCGTGCGTATGGGTGAGCGATGAGTGGATATGAGCGTGGCTGTGCTCGCCGGCAACGGGCGGCTCGTGCTTGTGGCTGTGATGACCGTCCGTATGGCTGTGGCGGTGCTCGTGTTCGGTTTCGGCGTGAAGGTGCGGGTGCTCGTGCTTTTCGGACGCGGCGAGGTACGCGCCGAATATCATTACGATAAACGCCGCGACGAACGGCAACGCCGGCTTTTCGCGGAACACGGCTAACGAAATTCCGGCGCCGAGAAACGGCGCGATCGCGTAAAACGCGCTCGTCCGCGCCGCTCCGAGCTTTCGCTGCGCGAGGATGTAAAAATAGACACTCAGCCCGTAAGACGCGAAGCCGAGCGCGAGCGCCGCAAAAATATAAGCGAGCCCCGCCGCCCGGCCTCCCGCAAAAACCGCGATAAGCAGCGCGCCCAGCCCGGAGCCTATGCCCTTTATTATGACGATTTGCACGGGGTTTTTCAGCGAAAGCCTGCTCGTACAATTGTTTTCAAGCCCCCAGCATACGCAGGCGAGCAGCACGAGGATCGCGCCCGGCGAAAAGCTCAGCGTCCCGAGATTTTCGACCGAAAGAACGGCGCTCGCAACGGTTATCGCGCCGATAGCGAGCCACATCCGCCGCCCGACGGCTTCCTTGAACAAAACGAGCGCGACGACGGACGTGGCCGCGATCTCAAAATTGTTCAGCAGCGACGCCGTTTCCGGCGACGTCGAGAGCAGCCCGAACATCAGCAAAACAGGCGCCGCAATATCAAGCGCGACCATCGCGGCGGCGTAGGGCAGCTCCCGCCTCGTCATCCGCGCCTCGCCCGCCCGCGCGTCTTTTTTGCGCAGCAAACTGACGATGCTCATCCCAAACCCCGCGCCGAGATAAAGCAGCGCCGCAAGCAAAGCCGGCGGCAGCCCGCGCAAAAGCAGCTTTGCCATCGGCGCGCTTATCCCGTAGCAGATCGCCGCCAAGACGGCGTATATTATAGGCAGCCGGTTTTGATGCTTCATTTGCCCACCCTCCGCGTCCGCGGCCGTCCGGGGACGCGTTTTTATTATGTATCGGTATCCAAGCTATCTGATGTCTATCACCGCATGGCCTCCCAGGTCAACTATAGCCCCAAGCTCTATTTCCACCGGTTTTTTATAAACGGGGCCGTCTAATACCAGCGTATGATATTCGCCGTTTTCGCCGCAGGGATCCGCACCGGCGGCGCGGATCGCGTCTACGACCGTCCGGTCGAGCGTTTTGCCGAGAAGCTCCACGCCGAGAAATTTCTTATCGACGCATTTTATCACGGCGATAAAGCCGAGGCGCAGCTCCTCGGCCACGGCGGCCTCCCGGTCCATCCCCCAAAGCGGCGTTACGCAGTGGAGCCCGGCGGCGGCGCACCGCGCCTCGTTCCATTCAAGGTGCTCTGCTACGTCCATATCGCCAAAGGCGCAGGCCTCCGCGCCCATTGCCGCGGCTTTTTTCAGCGCGTCCTCAAACGCCGCCGCGTAGTCGTCGGAGCCACACGGCGCTAAGAGCACCGGCAGACCGAGCGCCTCGGCGGAGCGCCGGACGGGCCCCGGATTGATGCCGTGCGTCCACGATCTGCCGTCGTCCTTATTTACCGTCGTGATAAGGCAGACCGGCGTATGCCCCGCCTCAAGCATTTTATACAGCGCGAAAGCCGAATCCTTCCCAAAGCTGTAAGACATCGCGAAATTCATGATTTTACTCCACCTTAATACATAGTATAATTAAAGCGCCGCGACGGGGAGCATTGTCCGTAACGTCGCGGCGCAAGCCGCGTTCCCCGTGCGCGCACGCACGTTCAATGCCAAACGCGCCGCCCGCGTTGCGGACGGCGCGTTTGGCAGCGGGTGAAGGATTTGAACCCTCACAAACAGAG
>JAISAA010000280.1 GCA_031266955.1 Oscillospiraceae bacterium
ATAATGCGCACGCCGTCGTTCAGGCAATAGCCGAACCACGAGAACAGACCGAAATTCGGGCTGCCGTCCTCCTTGTACGTCCCATAGAGATACATAGCCTGCGGGCAGAATTCGTGGATCGCGTTGATCGATATTTTTTTCATTGGAATTTTCCTTTCTCGGCAATTTTTTTCAGTCTACCGCACGGAGAGGAGTTTGTCAAGAGGCGCATAACCGCGCCGCGGAAATAAATTCTTATAAATAAAGTGTGTTTGAAAAAGCAGTGGAAATATCTCTGAAAACGTGGTATGATATATATGTAGCGGCGGTGCATTCGCAGACGGAGTAAAAGAACGAAACAGGAGCAGTGGTATGGCAGACAATGGAACGGCAAATGCCAACAGAGAACACAAGAGCAGCGTGTTCGCGGACTTCTTCAAGGACCGTGACCGTCTGCTTGAAATGTACGGCGCGCTGAAAGGCATAAGCTATCCGGCGGATACCCAAATAGAGCTCGTTACGCTTGAGGATGTTCTGTTCCAGAATCAGATCAACGACCTCGCGTTTGTACTCGACGGACGGCTTATCGTCCTGGTCGAACACCAATCCACACTGAACAATAACATCCCGTTGCGTATGCTGATATATATCGGGCGCGAATATGAGAGACTGACGGACAGCCGCGACATCTACAGACACAAGCTATTGAAGATACCAAAACCAGACTTTATCGTGCTGTACAACGGCACGGAAGAGTGTCCCGACGAGTTCGAGCTAAAACTATCGGACGCGTTTACGGAAGCGCCGGAGATACCGGATATGCTGGAGCTTAAGGTCAAAGGCTACAATGTTAACGACGGACACAATCCCGAAATACTGCAGCGCAGTCGGAATATGGGTGACTACGCGAAATTCATCGCGCTGATACGCAAAAAGCAAGAGACTGGGATGGCACTGAGTGAAGCGATAACGGCGGCGATACGGCAGTGCATAGACAAAGGCATAATGGCCGATTATCTTAAAAAACAAGGTTCGGAGGTCGAGAATATGTTGATGACGGAATTTAACATCGATGTCGCAAAAGAGGTCTGGATGGAAGAGGCGAGGCAAGACGGCATAGAAATCGGTGAAGCACGGGGTGAAGCGCGGGGCGAGACGCGAGGCAAGCGGGCGACGGCGCTGGCGATGATAAAAGGCGGAATTCCCATCGAAACCGCGTCAAAGTATTCCGGCATCCCCGTAGACGAGCTTCGCCGTCACATCAAGGCATCCGGCGCATCACAGCTGCCGCCGCAGTAACGGCGGCGCGCGGACGCCTTTTCGCCGATATCGGACTATCCAGCCGGCTGTATAGCATATAATGCGCTTTCCGTTCTATATGGATTTAATCGAGCTCTTTTTTCATAATAACGGCGTCCTCATCCGGGCTGTCGTAGTATCCGCGGCGGCGGCCGACCTTTCGGAAGCCGTGCTTTTCGTAGAGCGCTATCGCCGCGAGGTTTGACGCGCGGGCTTCGAGGAATATCTGTTCCGCGCCGTTTTCACGCGCGTTTTCCGTCGCCGCCGCGAGCAGCGCGGAGCCGACGCCGCGCCGCCGCGAGTCCGCGCGCGCCGCGATATTTATGAGCTCCGCTTCCCCGCACAGCCTTCGCAGGATGGCGTAGCCCAAAATTTCGTCGCCGGTTTCCGCGCTTCGGGCGACGGCGAAATACGAGTCGTCACCGTATATCTCGCGCAGCAGCTGTCCGTGCGTCCACGGGCGGGAAAACGCCTCGCGCTCTATCGCCAAAAGCTCGTCTATCGCCGAGTCCTCGGCAGGGGAGACCGCTATATTTATCACTTGCAGTCCGCCCAGCTTTGCCCGACGCTTACGAGCGCCGTCAGCGGGACGGATAAGCTCGCGGCGCGCTCCATTTCCTCGCGCAGCAGCTCCGCGGTGCGCGGCGCGTCCTTTTCCGGCGCTTCCGCTATCAATTCGTCGTGCACTTGCAGGATGAGCTTTGACGCGCCGCCCTCGGAGAGCAGCCGCGCGTGTGTTTTTACCATCGCGATTTTTATGATATCCGCCGCCGCGCCCTGTATCGGCGTGTTCAGCGCGACGCGCTCCCCGAAAGCGCGCGTGTTGCGGTCGTGGGAAACGAGCTCCGGGATATACCGGCGGCGCCCGAACAGCGTTGAAACGTAGCCGTCGCGCTTCGCCCGCTCCACGATGTCGGTCATATACGCGCGCACGCCGGAGAATCTCTCTAAATAACTGTCGATATATTCCTTCGCCTCGGCTATCGTGACGCCTACGTCCTTCGACAGGGAAAAGGCCGAGATGCCGTACACGATGCCGAAGTTTACCGCCTTAGCCCGGCTGCGCAGCAGCGGAGTTACCTCCGACAGGCCGACGCCGAATACTTTTGCGGCCGTTACGGCGTGGATGTCCTCCCCGGTGCGGAACGCCTCCGTCATAGCGGAATCCCCGGCGATATGCGCGAGCAGGCGCAGTTCTATCTGTGAATAGTCCGCATCGACGAGCAGCTTGCCCGGCGGAGCTATGAACATCCGCCTCAGCTCCGCTCCGAGCTCGCGCCGCACGGGGATGTTTTGCAGATTCGGCTCCGTCGAGGAGAGCCTCCCGGTCGCCGTCGCCGTCATCTGAAAGCTTGTGTGTATGCGGCCGTCGGGCGCTATGACCTTTATCAGCCCGTCGGCATACGTTGCCTTGAGCTTTGTCAGCTCCCGGTATTGCTTTACCGCGCCGATCACGGGATGCTTATCCTCAAGCTGATCGAGCACCTCCGCCGCCGTGGAATAGCCCGTTTTCGTCTTTTTCGGCGCGTACAGCCCCAGCCGGTCAAAAAGCACCTCGCCGAGCTGCTTGGGGGAGGCGATATTGAAAACCGAGCCCGCGAGCTCGTATACGCGCCCCTGCGCCCTGTCAAGCCTCGCGGCGAGCATTTCGCCGTACTCCCGCAGCGCTTCGCGGTCTACAAGGACGCCTTCGGCCTCCATATCCGCCAGCACCCGGCAAAGCGGCAGCTCCACATCGTAGTAGAGCTTTTCCATACCGTCCTCGCGCAGCCGTTCCGACAGCGCGATATAAAGCCGCGCCGCATCGCCGTCCCGCCAGCCGCGCCCGAGATAGCGGCGGGAGAGCGTTTCTCCGTCAAAGCGTCTGTCGGTCGGTGAAACGAGATACGCCGCGAGAGGTATATCGAAAATATATTCAGCCTCGCCGTTCTCGCGCAGCAGTTCTTTTGATCCGAAAGCTATTTTCGACGCGTCAACGCCGTCCGGCAATTCGGGCTCGGCGAGCTCGTCCTCGGCTTCACCCGCGTTCACGGCGGCGGACGAGCCGGGGGCGAGCTCCATTTTTTCTATCAGCTTGCGGAAGCCGAGGCGCGAGAAAAGCTCGTACAGCCGCGCGCCGTCCGGGGGACGCACGGACAGCGACTCAAAATCGAGCGCAACGGGCGCGTCGCGGCGTATCGTCGCGAGAGTTTTGGATAAAAACGCGCTCTCTTTCCCGTTTTCGAGCTTAGCCCTCAGCGCGTCCTTTATATCCGCCGTATCGAGCTCCGCGTAGAGCTTTTCGATATGGCTGAACCTTCGGACCAGATCGAGCGCCGTTTTTTCCCCGACGCCGTAAACGCCGGGAATGTTATCTGAGGAATCGCCCATCAAGGCTTTCAGGTCAACGAGCTTTATCGGTTCAAAGCCGTATTCGGCGAAAAACACGTCCGGGGTGTAGTCCGTCGTCTCCGTATTTCCGCCCTTCGTTTTGACAAGAAGTACGCGCGTGGACGGCGAAATGAGCTGCAAGCTGTCGCGGTCCCCGGTGACAAGCACGCTGTTCCAGCCGCGCTCCGACGCTTCGCGCGCCGCCGTGCCCAGAATATCGTCAGCCTCCCAGCCGGGGGCGCTGACGCGCGCTAAGCTCATAGCGTCGAGCGTTTCCTCTATAAGCGGCCACTGGGCCGAGAGCGCGTCCGGCATAGCCTGACGCGTGGCCTTGTATGCCTCGCTCATATCGTGCCGGAACGTCGGTGCCGCGGTGTCGAACGCGACGAGCAACGCGTCCGGCTTTTCGTCCTCGATCAGCTTTTGCAGTATGCGAATAAATCCGTATACCGCGTTTGTCGGTGTCCCGTCCGGCGCGTTCAGCGGCTTTACGCCGTAAAACGCGCGGTAGACAATGCTGTTTCCGTCAATGACCATAAATTTCGCTTGCAATTTCACTCGAACAGTCCGCCTTTCAGTCAGCCGTAATGCGGGTATTATACTACGTTTAAGCCCCCGCGTCAAACAGCCGCCCGCCGTATCAACGTCGCGCTTGATGCACTGAACACAGACGCGGAGCCTGCAATTGCAGGCTCCGCGCTTTGAGGTCTTGCCGTTTATCCGTTACCGGTTATTTTTTTCGCGCCCAGATCGTCGCCCGGACGTGCTCCGTTTCCGGCTCCGCCAAGGGTTCGTCCGTGTAGTCGCGATACGTGCGCTCAAGCTCGAAACCGGCTTCTTCCAGCCAGCCGAAGACTTGGGCCTGAGACGGTATGTGCTTGTGCCATAGCATTGGAACGATGACGTTCTCTCCGTTATTCTGCATCAGCTCTAAATGTTTTACACCCTCGAATATCCGCGTGACGAGGTCATACACACCGCCATAACTCACCATGCGCCCGGACGTGCCCATATCGTCCGTGCCAGCTAAGTAGGTGGTCTCGCCGAGACTGTTGAAATACGGCGCCGGGTCGGTGTGCAGGTCGAAATCCAGATACAGATGACCGCCCTGTCGCAGTGCTTCCGCCGCCTTGCGTATAAAAATCGTCTGCGCCTGTGCGTAATCGGCCTCGGTTTCGATGTTGATAAGCACGTTGCCCGCGAGGACGACAACGTCGAAGTCCGCGCCCCAGTCCGATGTGACCGCGTCCGCCTTATAGCAGCGGATATTTGGCAGACCGCCCATACGTTTGTAACAGCGCATAAGCATATGCTCATCCGCGTCGAAGCCTGTGACGCTGTGCCCCGCCTCGGCGAGCGGAACGCTGATCCTACCGCCTCCGCAGGCGGTCTCAAGGATGTTCTGCGGCTTTCCGCCGCACTGTTCGCGCAGTACGCCCAGCAAGAATTCGACGTCATAGGTCTGGTTTTCAAACTGTTCGTACACGTCGGCGTACCAATGCTTTGCGATAAATTGCCTGTTCAAGGTTTTTGCCTCCCATAGCGCGGGAGGGCTAAAATATAGTCACCCTCCCGTTGGTCGAGTTAACTATTGTATACTTCATATGAAATCACTCCTTAAATTTGATAGCGCGATTATACTGCGGAGCTTATTGAATGTCAAGAGTTTTTTTGCAGCGCAGACGCGTTCCGAAAACTATACGTTTTCCGCTTTCCCTAAAATGCAGAACACCCCGTCGGTCAACGGTTTCTCCGCGTCCGGTTTTTCAAGGGCACCGCGATTTATCAGCTCTTCCGCAACGAACCCGATAATGTTATGAACGTAACAGGAAACCCATTGGTTTATCTGACTGCCGAGGCGTTTCGGGACAAACAGCTTGAAGCATTTGTGAATGTCGCTTATTAAGTCCTTGAGTATTTCGTCAAGCCGCGCGTCGGAAATATCGAAACGGTTGATGAAATCATCGTATTGCTTCCGATTGAAAACGGGAAAATTCAATCGCCAGCCGCCATCTTTAACTATAAGATTGTTTTCGAGCAGCCTCACTCGGTCGTCGTCCGTCAGCACCTCGTCGGGAACGATGCCGTTTACCGTCCGCTCAATGATACCGTTGGCGTGGAGCCAACGTGTTCCGCCATTGTGATAAATATTGTTACGGAAGTATTTACCGAGCCAGAAATAATAGATATGATCTTTTTCTCCGTCGGTAATATTACAACCGCTTTCGGTCGCGCCGAGCTGTTCGTTTTCGGTTTCTTTTTCGTCGACCACAAACCATCCGTAACCGCCGTCAAGCCGCGGAGGGAAAGGCCCGTTTTCAAGGTTGAGTTCCTTTTTAGCAGCGTTGACTTTTTTTCTGAGAACAGCGGGCAACGCGATATAGCCAAGCCTTTTAATTGTGAAGCTTGAACCGTAAAAATCCATTTGAGTTATTTGGACTTCCTGCTCTTTGAAAAGCCCGGTAAAATAGTCGGCTGCATCCGATATGAGCGGAGCGAATTTTGTTTCCATAACCTTTTTGTCGCACAGGCGCAGTATAATAAAGTTCGTCGCGTATTTACCGCCGTCTTTAACGATAGCGTCGCCGTTTATCAGCCGCGGAATTTCGTCCTCGATATACATCGTCGGCAACCCGGTTTTCAGACTTATTTCTTCGACGGTCAAAGGCTTTTCGTAAGCCGCTTCGCATATCGCCCGCGCTGTCTGGCTGTAAAGATATTTGTTGGAATCCATCGAGCCGTTACAGGTGTTGGTGTTCCAGTTTATGCGCTTGTAAACCTTATCCATTTTATTTTCTCCTATCCGGTTTTTGATTTTTTCGCGGCTGACGTTAAGCCGCCATTTTACAGTGGTTTCCGTGAGTCCGTAGCTGCGGGCGATTTGCTTTATCGGTTGCTGACCGATGTAGTAATCGACCATAATATTACGGTACTCGGAGGATAGGGTGTGTAGGTATTTGAATACCTGCCGGTATTCATCGGCGATAATCAATTCGTCAACAAAGTCGTAGTCGTCTTGAACCTCTGTGAAATCGCTGAAATCGCTATCCGGCAGCGTAAGCGCATTTTTGTTTTTTGCATCAATAAACCTTGCGTAACGGTTATGGGCTATGCGCCATACCCAACCGTCAAGAGAATCAATACGATATTTTTTAACGCCGTTCAGCACGTGAACCAT
>JAISAA010000129.1 GCA_031266955.1 Oscillospiraceae bacterium
GCTATCGACGCGATACGGCAGTCGGGCGAGATAAAGCTTCGGGCGCGCGCCGTGAAGACCTCGCCCGTCACGCGGGCGCTGTTCGGCTTTGAGGGGACGCTCGCCGCGAAATCGCTGAAACGCTCGCGCCGCAGCTTCCGCGCGACGGTCGTCAGCCTGACCGTCAGCATAGTGCTGTTCATCGTCGCGGGGGCGATTGGCGCGTGGGTGAATTCTGTCACAAATCTGATATTCCCGAACATCGACGCGACGGTCGCGGCGGAGTACATAAGCCCGGTGCAGTACACGTACGGCGATAATGGAGAACTGGCGGAACGTAAGTTCTCCCCTATCGCAGCGGACGTGACCGCCGCCGTCACGGCGAAACTGCGCGAGTACCCCGGCGCGAGCATCTTCGGCGTCGGCGGGGACAATCACTCTTATTACACAACGCTCTCCCCCGAAATGCTGACCGAAAAGATGACGGAGGCGCTGAAAAACGGCCTCGACCACGTCCCGGACTACGATTTTGACATAACGCTTAAAACGACGGACGCCGAGCATTACGCTCTGCTCTGCAAGGCCGCCGGCGTCCCGCTCGGCTCAAATATTCTCGTCAACGACGTGCGATACGGCGGCCCGGGCGTCGGGAAGGCGGAGTTCGCGCCGCTCGTGTTTTCCGGCCAGACGCTTCATATAAAAGGCATCGGGCGCCCGGACGCCGAGCTGCCGCTGCACGGCGAGCTCACAGTCGGCGAGGCGCCGGAGGAGGTTATCGCGCAAAGTTACGGCATAACGGTGATCGTGCCGGAATGGTACACGGTCGTCTACTATTGGTACGCCGACGTCGCGGACGACACGGGCTTTACCAAATACGCCGACGCCGTCCTGCGCGAGCTGATCCCGCAAGGCGGCGATCCGGCGCCGTTTATTCGGGCGACGAACATCAGGGCGGCGACCGAGGCCGTGAAAGCGCTGAGCGATATGGTGATGATCTTCATCTACGGCTTTGTAGGTATGCTGACGCTCATTGGGCTGACGAACGTGATAAGCACCGTCTCGGCAAACGTCCGCTCGCGCTCCCGCGAGTTCGCCGTGCTGAAAAGCGTGGGCATGACGCGCGGCGGCGTCCGCCGTATGCTGAAGCTCGAAGGCGTGCTGTGCTCCGCGAAGGCGCTGCTCATCGGCCTTCCGCTCGGCGCGGCGCTGACGCGGCTGCTCTATAAATTCGTAGAGCAGTCTGTGGATTTCCCGTACATATTCCCGTGGCCGGCGCTGCTCGAATGCGTCGCAGGGGTGTTCGCCGTCACGTGGGCCGCAATGCGCTTCGCGGCGGGCGGCGCCAAGGACCGGAGCATAGCGGAGTCGATACGCGCGGAGGACGGAATATGAAGCTGACGACGAAGCTCGCTTATGCACAGATAAAAGGCAACCGCGCCCGTTCCGCGTGGACGCTTGTTGGGATCATTCTCGCCACGATGATGATCACGGCAATTTTCGGTTTCGCCGAGAGCGCACGATTAGGCGTGTATAACGCCGTGGTGGCGGAAAGAGGCGACTGGCATCTGCTTCTGCAACCTTTTTTTAGCGAAGGAGAGGCGGCGGAGATTGCAAGCGACGAAGCGGTCGGCGGCTACTCCATCCAGAGCAAGGCGAATCAGGACGGCTCGATGTTTTGGGGCATACATTTTCGGCTTGCGAAACCGGGCGGGGACTATATGGCGCAGCTCGAACAGATATGCGCGCGCCACGGTTTCGACCTTTACGGCGCCGGCAACTACTACAATGTCAACGAAGAGGTGCTCAGCCTCGAGGGACACGGCGACAACAGGACCGCCAAACAGTTTTACGGTATCGCGGCGATACTGGCGGTCATCATAATCGCGGTGTCCGCCGTTGTTATCTCCAACGCCTTCAAGGTTTCCGCCGGGGAGCGCGTGCGGCAGTTCGGCCTGCTCAAAAGCGCGGGCGCGACGAAACGGCACATCGTGCAAATCGTCTTGAAAGAGGGGCTTATCCTCTCGGCTGCCGGCATCCCGCTCGGCGCGCTCGCCGGTCTGGGCTTAGACGCCGCGACCTTGGCGGGAGCGAACCAAATGATAAGCGCCGTGTCTCCAACGGCGCCGGCGGGTTTTGAGTTCGAGTTCACGGCGGCGCCCGCCGTGCTTGCCGCAGCCGCCGCGTTCGCGTTTGCGGCGGTCATGCTGTCGTCGTATTTTCCCGCCCGCAGGGCGGCGAAAATCGCGGCGATCGACGCGATACGTCAGGCGGGAGAGATCAAGCTCAAGGCTCGGCCTATGCGCCCGATGAAGCTGGTCAACAAGCTGTTCGGCTTCGAGGGAGAGCTCGCCGCCAAGTCGATGAGGCGAAGCCGCAGGGCGTACCGCGCCACGGTCGTTTCTCTCACGGCCGGCGTCGTGTTGTTCATCGCCTGCGGCGAGTTCATATATTCTTTCCGGAAAACACTGGACACCGGTTTCTCCGATATGTCCGTGACGGCGCAAATCACGTGTTATTCCTCTGACACAGATATGGCTTATGAGCGGATACGCCGCTTGACGGAAAGGTTCGAGGAATACGAAAACGCCGCAGTTTATTTTCAAGGATACAATAGGATAAACCGCAGGAATCTTGAAACATCCCTCCCCGAAGATATGCTGACCGACGAGTTCAAAAGCCTGTTTGCAAGCTTTATGAATGGGATCAACCCGGAACGCGTCAACGTTGAATATGTCGTCGCCGACGACGCGACGTATAACGAGCTTATATCTCAAGCGAACGCCAAATCCGGAGACGCGATCCTGTTGAACAGGGCAAGGCTCAACTATAGTAATGAGATTTACGAGTACACGCCGTTTATCTTCAAAGAAACAACGCTGACCGTGCGCGATGAAAACGGGATGGAACGCGAAGTAGCGCTTGCGGGAGAAGCGCGTGATTTGCCGCAGAGGTTTCTTAACGGATTCTCAGGCGTTCTCATACTTTTGCCGGAAATGGACGCGACC
>JAISAA010000008.1 GCA_031266955.1 Oscillospiraceae bacterium
CTGTCGCGTTTCTGTGAAAGAATTGATAAAAACAACAATACGACGATCAAGGAGTGAGACAAGGATATGAAAAAACCGTTTGTGATCGCCATCTCCGGTTTATCCGGCAGCGGCAAAACTACAGTTGCAAATGCTTTGAAGGCGCGGCTTGCAAATGCCGCTGTGATTTATTTTGACGATTACGGGGACAAGGTTTATCTCGACCGTGACATCAACGACTGGTCGGCTGGCGGTGAGGATTATAACGAATGGCACGTCAAGCCGATCGTTGCCGATATAGAGCGGCTTTTGAATCCGGCCCCGCCGGATTCACCAATATTATCAATACGGGCCGTAGGCCCGGAGTCGCCCATTCGGGCGACGTTGAATGAGCCGTATGAATACATCATTCTTGACTACCCGTTTGGGTATCTGAATGATCGTGTCGGGAGATATATAGACTTGACGGTTTTTGTGGACGTGCCGCTTGACGTGGCTTTGGCGCGGCGTATAATCCGCGATTACACCAGCCGGTCAGAAAAAAGTGATTTCGGCCTTGCCGACGTGGAGGAAGTAAGTCTTGCCGCGCTTGATAAAGAGCTCCGCTTTTATTTGACGCGCTCCCGCCCGACATACGCTCGGATGCCGGAAATGCACAAGCCCATATCCGACATAGTAGCGGACGGTACAAAATCACCGGAAGAGATCGCAGATGAAATCATAAACGCGCTGCGCTCCGCCCAAGAAACCGACGAAGAACGACGCGCCAGAATTTATCCCATCATTCTGAGCGAGTACAATCCCGCGTGGCCGGAATGGTACGCGGAGGAAAAAGCGAATCTGGAACGGTTGATCGGTTTGGAGAATATTGTCCGGATCAGTCACTACGGAAGCACGTCCGTACCCGGTCTGACGGCAAAGCCCACCATAGATATTCTGCTTGAAATCGACGAAACCGCCGATATAGATAGGCTGATTGCCGCGTTGCTGCTGCCGGAATATATCTGTCTGGACGAAGCGGCGCTGACTATGCAGACCGCGCCGCCGCACCTGATGTTTATAAAAGGCTATTTGCCTGACGGATTCGCCGAAAAAGTCTACCATATCCATGTGGTTTATACCGGCGACCATATTGAATCCGGCGGAGCCGGATTCACCAGTACTATCAATACGGGTCTACTGCCCGGAGTCTCCCATTCGGGCGACGATGCGCTGCGGTTCAGGGATTATCTGATCGCACACCCCGAGACCGCCGCCGAATACGCCGAATTGAAACGCAAACTATTCCGCGATTATGAGCACAACAGGGACGGATATACCGAGGCAAAGACTGATTTTATTAAGCGTGTGACTGAAAGGGCGCGGTTCTATGGATAACGAACAGATCCTACGCCGGCGGATGCACGGCCTATACCTGACGCGCGAGTGCGGCGACATTGCGGAGCTCTCGCGGGAGCTGCTGGGGCTGCATTGCTGGTTCCACCGCAATGTGGCGTTCTCCGCGCTGATCCGAGGGGCGGATATCGGGGGGTGGAAGACCGCGCTGACAAAGACGTGGCTGTACCGCGGGACGCTCCACGGCGTCGCCTATGACGATCTGCCCCGGCTGCTCGCGCTGCACCCGTTCACAGGATATCCGAAATGGCTGCTCGGGGGCGCGCAGACACAGGAGATAGCCGACGAAGTAGTGCGCTGTATGGAGGACGGCGTATATTCCCGCGCCGAGATGCGCAGGATATTCGCCGATAGGTACGACGAGGAAATAATAGGGCGGATATTCTCGTCGTGGGGCGGGATTTTCGTCAGCTTGGCGCAGCGGGGCAAGGTGGCGTTCCGCGATATGGCGAGCCGCGATTTTGACCTCATCGATGCCGAGCCCACGCAAACCGCGGAAGAGGTCTTGCCGGGCTTGCTGCGCCGGTACTTCGAGGCATACGGCCCCGCGACGCTCGCGGACGCGGCGTATTTTTTCGGGCTTGGGCGCGAAGTGTCGAAGTCAATGGGTTTTTCGCCTATGTCGCCGAGCGAGGCGAAAAAGAAGCTGCAAGCTTTCGGCCTAGAAGAATACGAGCGCTTTGAGCTCGGCAGGAGTACATATTATTATGTTGACGGCGACGCCGGTATGGGCGATATTCCGGAGCTCACGCTGCTGTCCGGCTTCGACCCGCTCATCGTCTCGTACACGGAGCGCGGCGCGGTTTTGCCGCCGGAATACAAGAAAAGAGTTATATTATCGTCCGGCATCTGCCTGCCTACGATCGCCGTGAACGGCAAAGTCGCGGGGCTGTGGAACATAAAAAAAGGCGAGCCAGTGACGGAGTTTTTCGAGTCTGTGCCGAAGCGCGTGGAAAAAGCGGCGCGGGAGCGCGTCGATGATATCCGCCGGCGCACGGTGGGGAGAATATGAGGATGAAACGCAATGAGTAAAAGTATGTTTGATAATATGAACAGACCGAAAATGATCATCTTTGATTACGGGCACACGCTGTGCCACGAATCCGGCTTTGACGGCGTCTGCGGGACAGAGGCGATTTTGAAACACGCCGTGACGAACAAAAACAACCTTACGGCCAAAGAAGTCAGTTCGTTTCTCAACAGCCTTTACAACGAGATCGCGCGCGGAGCGAAGAAGCAGGAAATCGAGATACATAACCGGAATTTCGAGAAATTCGCATACGAGTATTTACAAATCGACTTCGACCTGCCGCAGGAGCAAATAGAGAAAATATTCTGGGACGCCGCTTCTCCCGGCGCGGCAATGCCGGATGCCGACAAGGTTCTTGCCTATTTGAAAAAGCGCGGCATACGCAGCGGCGTTATCAGCAATATCTCGTTCGGCGGCGGCAATCTTGCCGACAGGATCGGCCGCATATTGCCGGACAACGATTTTGAGTTTATCATCGCTTCCAGCGAGTATATGTACCGCAAGCCGAACAAGATGATATTCGAGCTCGCGCTGCGCAAAGCCGGTTTATCCGCAGGCGAGGTCTGGTACTGCGGCGACAGCCCCGAATATGACGTTGCGGGCGCCGTGAACGCGGGAATTTTCCCGGTCTGGTATCACAGCCGGCTCGAACGCGGTTACGGAGACCAAAGCCTTGAAGCGCGCCCCGGCGACGAACATCTGTACATACGTGAGTGGCCGGAATTGATAGAGGTCTTGGAGACTTTATAAGAAATCTGACAAACGAGGTGTGTGCCGTGACAGACATACCAAACTATGAAACATTCGCAAAAATCGAGCCGCTGGACAAGGGCTGGTCGAGTGATAAAAAGTATTACATTGAAACACGCGACGGCAAACACAGGCTTTTGCGCGTGGCGGATATTTCGGAATACGAGCGCAAGCGCGCGGAGTTCGATATGCTGGGGCGCGTCGCGGAGCTAGGCGTTCCCGCCTCGCGCCCGGTGGACTTCGGAACGTGTGACGGCGGCAAGAGCGTCTATCAGCTTCTGACGTGGATCGACGGCGAGGACGCGGAAACAATTTTACCGACGCGCTCCGCGGCGGAGCAGTATGCGTTCGGAGTAAAAGCTGGCAAATTGCTGCGGAAAATGCAGTCGTTACAACCATTTGCCCCGAGTATGAAGTGGGCGGACATATTCGGAGCCAATCTAAACCGCTATATCAGCGCCTATAATGCTTGCGGATATACGTTTGGGAGTGCGGATAACACAATCTGCTATATTGAGGAAAACCGACACTTGCTCAACAACAGACCTATGTGTTTTTCGCACGATGACTATCACTGCGGTAATATGATTATTGCGCCGAGCGGCGAACTCTTTATTATCGACTTCCAGCGCTTCCGTCCGACTGAACCATACCACGCGCTATGCGGTACGGTATTCGATGGCGACCGCTGTCCGCCCTTTGCGACAGGCTTGGTAGACGGCTATTTCCCGGATACGCCGCCGCAAGAATTTTGGCGCGTGTACGCGTTGTATATGGCGGCAATTTCGGTAAACTCGCTCCCGTATGCGTTGTCGCTGAAAGACCACGAAAATACAACCTTGCAGGCTGAATTGGATTTTGCGTACCGCCAATGCGCAAACATAGCGCGCTGGTTCGACAACTTCAACCGCGTCGTACCAACGTGGTATCTGCAACCCCAAGCCGATAACTAATCATTGTAACCCGTCAAAAGCTCTGATATAATGTTTCACAGGGAATCGGCCAACGGACCACTCGGCATCCGTATCAATTCGGAAAGTTGAGGTGCAATTTTCATCATGACAACAAAAATCTTATCCGCAACGCTGAACAAAGCCGTAGCTATACGGATGGAGCTCTCACGGGACGAGCGTCTGCGCTTGCTCGCGGAAGCGAAGGAAAAAGCCCGCCGCGACGAGGCTGACCTATTGTGGGGTGCACGACGTGAAGGCGCAAACGAACTTGCAAAGATTTTGTCCGATATGGGCGTTACATCCGATTTGATTTCCGAAGCGGTAAAAAAGTTAGATGAACTATGAGATTTTGCTCCATGACAGACATACCAAACTACGAATCATTCGCGAAGATCGAGCCGCTCGACAAGGGAATGTCGAGCGACAAGAAATACCGCATAGAGACGCGCTCCGGCGAATTTCAGCTATTGCGCGTCTCCGACATCGCGGAGTATGACAGCAAACGCGCCGAGTTCGAGTTGCTGAAGCGCGTCGCGGAGCTCGGCGTTCCCGCCTCGCGCCCGGTGGACTTCGGAACGTGCAATGGCGGCAAGAGCGTCTACCAATTGCTGACGTGGATCGACGGCGAGGAGCTTGATACTGCACTGCCGGCGATGTCCGAAACGGAGCAGTATGCGGCGGGTCTGAAAGCGGGAGCGTTTTTGCGCAAGATCCACTCTATCCCCGCGCCGGACGATCTTGCGGATTGGGCGGAACGCTATTTCGCGGTGGTCGACGAACGACTTGACGCCTACCGGGCCGAGGGCGTGCCGTTTGAGGGCTTCGAGCTTATGCTTGCGTACCTTGACGGCAATCGAGGTTTGCTCAAAAGCCGCCCGCAATGCCGAAACCACGGCGATTACCACGAGGGCAACTTGATCATCTCCGCAGATAAATCAATATCCGTGATCGACTGGCACAACGTCGATTTCGACGGGTACGGCGACCCGTGGTATGAGCTCGGCAGATGCTTCAGCAATATTCAATATTACGCCATCGGCGAAATTCACGGCTATTTTGACGGAGACCCGCCGGATGAATTTTGGCGTCTGTTCGCCTATTACAGCGCGGTAAGCGCGATCACGTCAATTGTTTGGGCAAAGTATGACGCGCCGGAATATTTTGATGAACGCCTGCAAAACAACTTTGACGTTTTGCGCTGGTTCGACAACTTCAACCGCATCGTGCCGCCGTGGTATTTGCAGTATTCTCACATTCACATCCAATACATAGACGGCATCCCGGTAAAACTGAAAGCGCCGTTT
The DNA here is from genome assembly GCA_031266955.1 of Oscillospiraceae bacterium. Taxonomy (GTDB): domain Bacteria; phylum Bacillota; class Clostridia; order Oscillospirales; family Oscillospiraceae; genus JAIRRO01. The sequence continues at coordinate 5,412 of JAISAA010000008.1, forward strand.
GATTTGGAGTTTATTCACCGCTACGGCAAGGTTTTCAAGGTGTTAGAGCAGCGTTCCGGGAATCTCTGCCTTGGCGTTGAAAAAGACGGCAAACGGTACTTTGTAAAGTTCGCGGGCGCTCCGACAGCGTATTCTAACGACTCCGAAGAGCTTGTTGCGCTTCTGAGGGCTTCCGCAAAAATATATCAGGATTTGGCGCATCCGAGCCTTATACATTTGGTAAACGCGGAGGAGATAGGCGGCGGTTTCGCGACTGTGTTCGACTGGACTGACGCTGAATGTGCCGGACGTGACTATCCTGTCTCCCGCGCGAAATTTATGGCTCTTCCATTGGAAACGCGCGTAAATGTATTTGAGGATATAATGGGGTTTCACGCCCACGCCGCACAGCGCGGATACGTCGCGATCGACTTCTATGACGCCAGCATAATGTACGATTTCGAGCGCGGCAAAACCGTGATCTGCGACATTGATCTATATCAAAAAGCTCCGTATACCGGTTATTTAGGCAAATGGGGCAGCGCAAGCTTCGTGTCGCCGGAGGAGGTCACGCAAGGCGCGGTAATGGACGAGATCACAACTGTTCATACAATGGGACAGACGGCGTTCGCGCTGTTCTCGGGCAGCGACCGCACGCCTGAAAAATGGCCGCTTGATATGCGACTGTACGCTGTGGTAAAACGCGCTATAAGCGATAACCGCAACGAGAGGCAGCAGTCCATTCGGCAACTGATTACCGAGTGGATGGATGCTGTACGTTAATCATTGTGAGGATACTCGCCCCCTGTAGGAGCAAGAAGTTCCGAGCAAAACGCAAGTACGCGCCCGGCTTTGCGAAGTGCTGATTGCGCTTCGGGCTCGTCCATCTCTTCATCATCAGGATATCTTGCCCGGGTAGCATATGGAGTTATATCTGCGCAATCATCCGCATAGTCGTTGAAACGCTCATCGTATTCCGCGCATCGAAAGCATAGCTTTCTGCAGTCGTGTATGTGTGGGAAGCTGTCGTCCATATAAACAAGATACGCCTTCAGAGCTTTTTCGACTGCTTGTTGGCACTCATAGCAACAAATCTCCAGCTGTTTTGGATGTATATCCTCAAGGGCGTACCTCGCCATCAGCAAATCGCTTTGTGCGCGTTTGAGCCATCTAAGCGCCCAAGTCAAATCGCTCATACAGCAGTACCCCTTTTTGCGCCACGTCTCTTTCAACTGTGCTGACACGGTTTTTCATGATGTCAAATTTGCTTTGAGTAGCAGCAACGACATCCACGGGCGGTATGTCACCCAAAGAGTATAGTGCCCGTTGCGCTTTTTGCATGGCTTCAATTGGGCGCATGACGTTTTCCGGAATAATGACATAGATATCGTAGTCACTGTCACGAAGCGGCGTCCCATATGCATGAGATCCGAAAAGGTAGATTTTCTTTGCGGGAATGGCTTTGCTGATTACATCGGTTATATTTTGTATTTCGCGATACGCAGTCACGATAGTCGCCTCGCTTTTACTGTAAAGTAGGAGCGCGATTAATCGCGCCCTGTGTTGCATTGCGTCATCTTTGATTACAATAGCATACAGGCACGGTCTTGTCAATCGAAAATTCCGTAAAATTTCTCTTGCATCCCACTCCATTTTCTGCTATACTCTGCGCACGCAGTGAAAAACTGCCGTTTATTCCCGAAAGGAGATGTATTTTAATGACTGCCGTAAAAATGGTGATTGCGTCCTAAAACCGAATAGGGCATAGTCAATATGTTTTGCGGGCGCGGGGCGTCCGGTTGTTGTTATGCCGTTAATTAAGTGACCTTTCGTGATAACTGCAAAATTGCGGCGCGCCGGAGAGCGTGTCCGCTTAGATTCCGCGGATTTGCAGCCAAAGAGGCTGCTTGTTCGCGGAATTTTTATGTCTATTTTTATGGAGGATCAAAGTGGCTGATATAGAAAACTACGGCTGGAACGCAGCCGAAAAGCCGGACGGCGCGGACGGTATGATCGCCCGCGTTACGGCGGTGCACAGGGAACGGTACGAATTGATCTGCGAGAACGGCGCGCTGTTCGGGAAAATAAAGACGGGCGTCTATTATGGGCAGGGCGAAGAGTTTCCGACTGTCGGGGACTTCGTCCTGATACGCTACGTTCAGGGCGGCGACAGCCTGATAGTCAAAACGCTGCCGCGCCGGAGCTTCTTCTCGCGCCGCGACCCGACGCCGGGGCGGGGCGAGCAGGCGGTGGCGGCGAATTTTGACTACTGCTTCGCGATGGCGTCGCTGAACCGGGACTTTAATCTCAAGCGTATGGAGCGCTACCTGACGCTCGCGTGGCAGAGCGGCGCTGTCCCCGTCGTCGTGCTGACAAAAGTCGACTTAGCCGGGGATCATTCGGCGCAAGTGGATGTGGCGCGCGAGATCGCGCCCGGAGTGGACGTCGTCGCGGTGAGCGCTGTCACGGGGTACGGGCTCGACCGCCTCGGGGAGTATCTGGCGCCCGGCAAGACCGCCGTGTTTCTGGGCTCGTCCGGCGTTGGGAAGTCCAGCCTTGTCAACGCGCTTTTGGGCGAGGAGCGCATGGCGGTCAACTCCGTCCGCGAGGACGACAGCCGGGGGCGGCACACCACCACGCATCGGCAGTTGATAATTCTCCCCTCCGGCGCTATGATCATAGACACCCCGGGGATGCGCGAGCTGGGAATGTGGGATGTGAGCGAGGGGCTCGGAAGCGCGTTCGACGACGTGGAGGCGGTGCTGGCGCGCGGCTGCAAATTCAGCGACTGCCGCCATATGACCGAACCCGGCTGCGCGGTAACAGCGGCAATCGAAAGCGGCGAGCTGCCCGCCGGACGCTGGCAAAGCTACATATCGCTCAAACGCGAAGCCCGGTTCAGCGACGACAAGTCCGGCGCGCTGCGGGAAAAGTACGCGCGGACCAAGGCTATCGCGGTGTGGAACAAGCAGCGAAAGAAGGACTCCGGCAAAAAACAAAGAATCGAGGAATAAAATGAAAACAGATAAACAAAAGCCAGGCCTCCGGCGCACACTATCGAACCTGCTGTTCCTGCTGCGCCCGTGGTGGCGGCACGGGAAGCTGTACATCGTGCTGCGGATAATAAACGCGCTCGCCGACACCGTAGGGTCAGTCGCGATCATAACCTCACCCACGGCGATCGTCGGCGCGGTTGTCGCAAAGCGCTCATTTGCGGAGGTGCTGACAGTCGCCGCCGCTTATTTCGGTGTGTTTCTCGCTTCAAACATTGTTACGTGGGTATCTCAGGCCGTTTATAACGATTGGAAAGAGACCTACATAGAAGCGGCGATCCAACGCGAGATATTGGCGCAAGCTCAGACCTCCGATTACCGCCATCTCGACGATCCCGAATATTTCAACAGCTTTCAAATTGCTGTTAAAGAAATGTCCGGTACATCGGCGCAGGCACTGAATTTTCTTATATCATTTATTGATAGAGTTATGTCCCTGTTCGCTATGATAGCCGTCGTTTCACAGGCCGGCATCGCGATTGTTGTCATTACGCTTTCCGGGCTTGCGGTGTCGTCGTTCTTTCAGACGCGGTACAACCGCGCCTATGCGGAGATGACGCCGGCCGTCGCGCCGCACAACCGCGTTATGGGATACGCGCATCGCGCGTTCTCGCTGAAAGCAAACGCCTCCGACATCCGCGCGACGAGCATCGGCGCCGCCGTTTTCAATAAATACGACGCGGCGCAAGTGAAACGCACGGCAATATACAAGCGGATAAATTTCAAGCTGAACACGCTGAGCGCCGCGCGTTTTGCAATGCAACGCTTTACACAATTGTGCGTATTAGTGTATATCGCCTACGGTCTTATATCTGGCCGCATTGCCGACGTCGGGCTATACGCAACGCTGATAGCGGCGGCGGAGGAAATATCCGTAATGACGGAAAACGCGCTGTTCGCCTTGTTCAATCTGCTCCGGAGAGCGACGACAGGCGGCCAAGTGCGAACGTTCTTCGAGATAAAATCCGACATCGAGCCCCAAACGACCGGCGCCGCGCCGCCGGACGGCGCGCTGTCCATTGCCCTGCGCGGCGTGTCATTCACATACCCCAACGCCGATTTTGGCCTGAAAAATCTCAACATATCAATCGCCCCCGGCGAGAAAATCGCCATCGTGGGCGAAAACGGCGCCGGAAAGACGACTCTATCCAAACTTCTGCTCCGATTATACGACATCGGCAGCGGCGAGATTTTATACAATGGAAAACCCGTCACAGCCTACAACATCCACGCCCTGCGCCGCCGCATAGGCGTTGCGTTCCAAGACCCGCAACTATACGCGCTGACAGTCCGCGAGAATATGTGCGTCTACAATAAAAGCGACGACAATACGCTCCGCGCCGTGTTAAAAACCGTCGGTTTAGAACTCAATCTCGACGCCGAAGTCACCCGCGAATTCGACGAAACCGGCGTAATGCTCTCCGGCGGCGAGGCGCAAAAGCTCGCCCTCGCGCGGCTCCTGCACGGCAACTTCGGCCTGCTGCTGCTCGACGAACCGAGCTCCGCTCTCGACCCTATCGCCGAATACGAAATGACAAAGCTGATGTTCGAGCGCAGCCGCACCACAACAATAATGGTAGCTCACCGCCTGAGCACGATACGCTCAGCCGACCGCATATATCTCATCGCCGACGGCGAGGTAGCCGAACAGGGCACCCACGACGAGCTCATCGCCCTCGGCGGCAAATATGCCGAAATGTTCAACAAGCAAGCGGAGAATTACGTGAAATAATTGTAGGGGCGACCGTCCCGGTCGCCCGCCGCCGCCAAATGCGGCGCATCCCGTGCGCGCACGCACGTTAAATCACAAGAATTGAGGATTCAAATGAACATCATACATACATCCCACCTCACAAAAACCTTCCGGAGGTTCGTTAAAGACCCCGGTTTGCGCGGCAGCGTCAAATCGCTGCTTAAACGCAAATATACCGATAAGACCGCCGTGGACGACTTTGACCTGTCCGTCGAGCCGGGGGAGTTCGTCGGGCTGATAGGACCGAACGGCGCGGGGAAGACGACGCTTGTTAAAATGCTCACGGGCATCGTCGCGCCCTCGTCCGGGGAGATCTCCGTGCTCGGATATTTCCCAAACAAGCTGGAAAACGCGTTCAAGATGCAGTACGCCGTCGTGATGGGGCAAAAGAGCCAGCTCTTCTTTGAACTGACGCCGGCCGACACGTTCAGGCTGTTCAAGGAGCTGTACCGCATTCCCGACGGCGACTATAAACGCAACGTCGGCTACTTCACGGAGCTGTTCGGCGTGTCCGAATTTATGGACGTGCAGGTGAGGACGCTTTCGCTCGGGGAGCGGATGAAGATGGAGTTGATCACGGCGCTGCTGCACAACCCCGGCGTGCTTTTTCTGGACGAGCCGACAATCGGCCTCGACGCCGCGGCACAGCGCCAGATACGCGCGTTCTTGCGCGAGGTCAACACACAAAAGGGCACGACCATCCTGCTCACCTCGCACTATATGGAGGACGTGCGCAGCCTGTGCCCGCGCAGCGTCGTCATAAACGGCGGGAAAAAGCTCTACGACGGCTCGACGGAATCGCTGTTCGATGCGTATCAGACCCACAAGAAGATCACCGTCGCGTTTGACCGCGAAACCGTATTTGAGGCCCCGCCAAACGCGGAAATCTTAGAGCGGAATCCGTACAAAGTGACATTTATGATCCCGAAAGCCGAGAGCGGCGCGGCGCTCTCAAGCGTGATGAGCCGCTATACGCCGTCGGACGTCGCGGTAGAGGAAGAGGACATCGGCGCGGTGGTGGAACGCATTTACGCGGGGGGCGGCGCGCTGTGAAAAAGTATTTTGCCGTGGCGAAAACGCTGTTCAAGGCGCAGCTCGTATACCGCTTCGACGTCGCGATGACCGCGCTGGAAATCGCGGGGCGCGTCCTGTTCGCGTGGCTTCTGTGGGGCGCGGCGTTTGCCGGTCGCGAGACAATAGGCAGCTTCGCTCTTCCCGATATGATGCTCTACTATGTCATAAGCGCGTTTCTCGCGTCGCTCGATATGTCCGGCAGCGTAAGCCGCGAGGTGTCCGACCGCATACGCGGCGGGACGTTTTCAAAGTTCATGGTGATCCCCGCCAACGCGCAGTGGCATTTTTACGCGCAGACTATGGGCGCATCCGCGTATTACGCCATATTCGGCACGGCGGTCACGCTGCTGTGCGCGGTGCTTTTCCGCATAAAGCCGCTGTTTACCGCAAACCCGGCGGCAATCCTCTGCGCCGTCATACTCATTCCGCTCGGGCTGACGTTTATGGTATGCTATCATTATTTTATCGGGATACTCGCGTTCAAATTTCAGGACATCGGCTTTTTTCTGCACGTTCAAAGCGCGCTGTTGGAGTTCGTCACGGGCGGCGTGGTTCCGCTGATTTTGCTGCCCGGGCGCGTAACAGACGCCCTGCGGTTCTTGCCGTTCACGCATACGGTCTACACGCCGTCCATGCTGCTTATGGGAAAGATCGGCGCGGCGGAAGGCGTTTTTGCAATATGCGTTTTGGCGGTATGGACGCTGGCGATGGCGGCGGCGAATCATTTTGTATACAGAAGGCTCAGGATCAAATACGACGGGGTGGGAATATGATCGCGAACTTAAAATTCATAGCTTTGCTGATAAAGCTGAAGCTATCCCATATGATGGTGTTCCGCCTGAGCTTTTTCGGCGCGTTCTTCTCAGACGCCGCTCTGTTTGTCATGCAGCTTGCGGCGTTTCAGGCGATATACGGACAGGTTGACGCGATAGGCGGCTGGAGCCGCGGACAGATGCTCATCTTCATCGGCACGTTTTCTATGATAAACGGGCTGAGTATGCTTATCTGCTTCTTCGGTATAGTAAATATACCGGACAAAATCCGCGGCGGCGACCTGGACCTATACCTTACAAAACCCGTCAATCCCCTGCTGCGCCTGACTTTTGAAAACATCAACCTCGGCTCCGCGCCGCTGCTGTTCTTGAGCGGCGGCATCGTCGCGCATGGCGCGGCGGTCGAGGGCGCCGCCGTTACAATGCCGCTCATTCTCGCGTATTCCGCGCTTACGCTGCTGATGGCGCTGCTGTATTACGATATTGACCTGATAATGCGCACACTGCCGTTTTTCTTCATCGGAACAAACGCAATCAACCGAATGACGGACGCGCTGGTAATACTGAACTTCAGAGTACCCGGCGTTATCTACAAGGGCGTGTTCAAGGTGCTGTTCTGGTTCGTGCTGCCCTACGGCGTAATGGCGACCGTGCCCACGCAGGCGCTCACCGGAGCGCTGACGCCTTTGGGCCTGCTGTACGCGCTCGGTATCGTCGCGCTGTTCACGGCGTTCGCGCTGCGGTTCTGGAGGTTCGGGCTGTCGAGGTATAAGAGCGCGAGCAGTTGAGGCGGCGGAGTGCGCGGATATAATCGCGCGCCTGTGCGTTCCGCCGCTTGATTTTATTCTGAAAACAACGTATAATACAGTTAAAGGAGGTGGTAACGGTATGAAGCTGTATCTTGAAACTACTATGTTCAATTATTATTTTGATTCCGATAGGGACGGCCACGCCGATACCGTCCGGCTATTTGAAGCCGTAGGTCGGGGGGCGTATGAGGGGTACACATCGGAATATGTCATCCTTGAATTACAGTCGGCGCCGGAGCCGAAGCGGAGCGATATGCTGTCGCTGATAGAAAAATACAGCGTCGCAGTGTTGGCTTTTGA